>NZ_QPJN01000003.1:84907-115028 GCF_003338615.1 Halanaerobium sp. DL-01 | reverse complement strand
TTGAAGACCGATGTAGACCACAGACAGGTCAAAGGTCTTTTTACTGACGATGATAATTCCGATGAAATCTACAGACCCTATAAAAACATCATCGAGCGTTTCTTTGGCACCTATAAAGCTCATTACAAGCGTCATAAAAGCTTTAGTTCCTTTGATGGTGCTCTTGCTCATATAACTTTATATCAGCTTTATTTTAACTATATAAAGCCTCATAGCTCTTTTGATAACAAAGCTCCTCTAGTAGTTGAAGATTCAAGAGGTCAGCCCATTGAATCCTGGGCTCAACTTATCAGGTGGATCAACAAAACTGATAAGTAACTAGATATTTTTTCTGAATAACTTTTAGAAAATCCTGTTTAAGTCTTTTAGATTTCTATATTTATTTGATTCCATTTTTTAGCATTATTTACATCTTCAAACTTTTGACATTCTTAAGTTTTTCATTATAATTAAAATTAGTGGTGCTCTATTACTATTTACTTACATTTTATGGTAACTATCATATTTTATTTGACGTTATCAATTCTAATGCTGCTTTTAAGCTTTTTATAATAAATATGACAATTTTAAAAATACCTAAAATAAGTGGTGTTGCTGAAACAGCAAATAAATTTTTTTGATATAATCATAATAACCCACAATATCTAGAAATACTATGTATATATTGATTATACCTAGAACCTCAAGGTAAATCAAGGTTATAACCTTGATTAAATCTATATACCTGAATTCGTGATACTATCCGAGTGAAAAGCTAAAAATAACAAGGTAAACTACTATCGATAACTTCTCTAAAAAAAGACTTAATAAGGTTAAAATACCTGATATTGATGAACCCCTTGATTAAAAATCATTAAAGAAGAAACTGTCTCTTTACTTAAGACGGTTGACTCTGATTTTAATATCTATTATGAAAACAATATACCTTTAGACCTGGATGATAGCCCTTTTGATAATTCTAAAACACTCACAGATGAAGAGGATCAACTTAATCTGGCCCCCCGTCCCCGCGATATAGAACTCGATATTTTGAGATTTAGGGAGCAGCTCAGCTTGCAGAAACCGGACTTATATTTAAAAGGGGCTGTACAAAAACGAAAAGCGGGCGGGGAGGATGTCAATACAGTAAAAATCCCTTTAAAAAGTGTTATAATAATATAATTTAAAGGGATTTTTGTTTATTTTTAATTCTGCCTTATTTACTTTAAGGTCGATTATATTTTGGGATCCAGCATATCTCTTAATCCATCCCCCAGCAGATTAAAGGCAAGTACTGAAATAAAGATTGCCATACCGGAAGAAAGTGCAATCCACGGTGCCTGATCCAGATAGCCCTGTCCGGTACTCAGCATAGTTCCCCAGCTTGGAATAGGCGGCTGTGTACCCAGCCCCAGATAACTCAGGCTTGCTTCTACAATTATACCTGATGCAATACTCAGAGTTGCCTGAACCAGAATTGGACTCATAATATTGGGTAAAATATGCTTAAATAAAATTCTGATATCTGACATACCCAGTGATTTTGCTGCCTCAACAAACTGTGCTTCTTTAATAGAAAGAACTTCCCCTCTTACAAGTCTTATATACCTAGGTGTAAATATGATACCAATAGCTATCATTGCATTTTTTAAACCTGCTCCCATAATGGCACTCAGAGCCAGGGCCAGAACAAGTGAAGGAAGAGACATCATTGCATCTGTAAATCTCATAATCACAAATTCATCTAGAAATCCCCTGTAATAACCAGCAATTAAGCCGATGGGAATACCAACCGCTAGAGCAATCAAGACAGAAATTAATCCTGCAGACAGAGAAACACGAATCCCATAAATAAGTCTGCTGAACACATCTCTGCCTAAATCATCGGTACCCAGCAGGTGATTTTCTCCCGGACCTTTAAGAAAATTTACATAATCTGGCTCACGCGGATCATATGGTGCAATAAGTGGAGCAAATATAGCCAGCAGTACTTCCAAAAATATGACAGCTGCTGCAATTAAAGCAAGTTTGTTTCTTTTAAATTTATTCCACATTATTCCCCACCTCCAATAGATATTCTTGGATCAAGGAAGGAATAAGTTATATCAACTGCCAAATTAACAAAAATAACCATTATCGCCATTATTAAAATTGAACCCTGCAGCATCGGGAAATCACGATTAAAGATAGACTGAACAACCAGCCTGCCAAATCCAGGTATAGCAAAAATCTGCTCTGTAATTACAGCTCCACCTAAAAAAGCTGACATCTGCAGGCCAATAACCGTTACTACAGAAATAAGTGAATTTCTGACAGCATGTTTTAATATAACAACAAATTCGGGAAGTCCTTTGGCCGCTGCAGTTCTAACATAATCTGACTGAAGCACATTCAGCAGGCTGGAGCGCATCATTCTCATTGTCACAGCAGCCATTCTTATGCCGAGAGAAAGTGAAGGCATAATCATCAGTTTTAAATTCTGTGATAAATCTTCAAATGGAGAAATATAACCAGATGGTGGTAGAATTTTAAATTGAACAGCAAAAAGATATATTAGCAAAATGCCCACCCAAAAACTGGGCATAGATATACCTCCAAGTGCTATCAGGGTACTGGAATAATCAAAAACCGTACCTTTTTTTACGGCAGAAATAATACCTGCCGGTATAGCAATCACAATGGATATTAAAATACCTAAAAGTGCAAGTTCTAAAGTGATGGGTATTTTTTTAAATATTGCTTCTGCTACACTGCGGTTGTCTCTGATAGAAGTTCCAAGATCACCTTTGACCACATTTTTTAGCCAGCTGAAATACTGAACAACCAGAGGGCGGTCAAGTCCCATTCTGGCACGCAGTGCCTCCAGTGCCTCAGGAGAGGCCTCCTGCCCCAGCATCATCAGGGCAGGATCTCCTGGAGTTAAGTGTATTAGCGAAAAAATCAGTACTGTAACAAGTAATAAAACAGGTATCATCATTATTATTCTCTGTATTAAATATCTACTCATAAATCTACTCCTATACTCAACTTAATTTAGTTTATACATAACTCGGTTTATTTAACTCGGTTTATTATTGACAAATACTAAATATAGCCTGCAAATCCAGTTTTACTCTGTTTTTATATCACTTTATTTTTAAGCAAAACAATCTCAGTTAATCTACCCAAACTTCATGCAGCCTCATAAGACCGTCAGGATATGGTGTAAATCCATTTACTCTATTTTTGTGTGCTTTTAGTTCTTTAGGGTGATATACAAATATATATGGAAGTTCTTTATCCAGATATTCTACTACCTTTCCATATAATTCTTTTCTTTTTGCTGGATCACTTTCTATTCTGGCAGCATCAAGCAGTTTATCTACCTCTGGATTGGAATAATTGCTCTGATTCATTGAACCTTCACTGTGAAAAAATCTATAGGTGTTTCCATCAGGATCTACTCTTCCACTCCAGCCAACTAAAACAGCCTGATAGTTTGTAGCCATAAGGCGGTCTATCAGAGTACCAAATTCCAGCAGTTCAATATTAACTTTTATTCTTACCTGTGAAGCCATAGACTGAATCAGCTGTGCAGTCTGTTTTGCAGTAGGTTCTGGTGATACAAGCATATTAAATTCATATCCATCTGCTTTTCCAGCTTCTTTAAGCAGTTCTTTTGCTTTTTCAGTGTTAACCTGAACCACTTCTCTGCTCTCATCATGTACTGATGTTCCAGGAGGAAAGGGGCTGTGGGCCGGAAATGCTGCTTCTCCAAAAACAACATTCACTATTGCATCACGGTTAATACTGTAATTTAGTGCCTGTGTCAGTGCATCACTGCTGAAAGGTTCTACAGCTTTATTGATCCAGATTCCCTGAAATCCAAGTCCACTAACTGTGCTGACTTTTATACTGTCATCTTCGGCTAATTTTTCTATATCTTTGGGTGGAACTTCATCTATCAAATCCAGCTCTCCTGAAGTTAAATTTACAAGCCTCACATTACCATCAGTAAATGGTTTATAAATAACTTTATCCAGATAGGGAAGACCTTCCTGCCAGTAATTTTCATTTTTTTCTAAAACTATCCTGTCCTGCATTTCTCTTTCTACAAATTTAAAAGGACCTGTGCCAACAGGATGGGACGGAAAGTTTTCTCCATATTTTTCCAGAGCCGCTGGAGAAATCATCATTCCTGCTCTATCAGTTAGTGTACTCAAAAATGGGACATATGCTTTAGAAAGTTTAAGGCTGATTGTATATTCGTCAACCACCTCTATTTCTTCAATTAAATCCAGATCACTTTTACGTGGAGAACCAAGTTCTGGATCAAGCATTCTTTCAAAATTAAATTTAACTGCTTCTGCGTCAAAATCTGTTCCGTCATGAAAAACCACATTATCGCGAAGATAAAAAATATATTTTGTACCATTCTCACTTATTTCCCAATCTTCTGCCAGTCCTGGTTTAATATTTAGTTCAGGATCAAGTTTCAGCAGGCTGTCATATAAACTCATAAAAACCTGTCTGTCCACTCTGGTTGTTGACATGTGTGGATCCAGCATTGGTGGGTCATCATCAAGTCCAACAAGCAGTGTACCCCCATTCTGTGGTGCTGCTGCAGTCAGAGAAAAACTGATACTTAAAACAATTAATAAAATTATTAACTTTTTCATCAATTACTCACTCCTAACTTCTCATTTTAATTTTATAAATATCCTGCTAAATTTGCCTTTCTTTTCCCTCAACCAGACACTATTTTAATTGTTTATTAGTTTTTTCACCCCCATGATTTTTTTATTTTATTTTTAAGTATAACAGAAATTGAAATTAACGTAAAGAAAAAAGAGCCGGAATCCCGACTCTTTTTAATAACCCTCTGGAACAATTTCTATATTATCCCAGGCTGCAAAAATAATATCTTTAAATCTTTTTGTATCAATTATTGTTGACGGAAGGTTTATAACCGCAGCATCTGCAAGCTTACCATCTGTTTTTTCTGTTTTGATCCTGCCATTTTTAAGATCTTCCGCTGTAGAGACCAACTTACACTTATTATACAAAAACAGTTCTGGGGCTATCATATAAACTGCAGGTACAACATCCCACATATAAAATCCAGACAGACCAATTATTTCTGACGAATACTGGTACCAGTCTGAAATTTTATCTTTTATATATGCACGCACAGGCTTATTCTGTGAACGACCAACTCGGTGCCATGATTTTTCCCCAAATCTTGCCGCCAGACAGAGATTACCGGTCATCAGTGCAACCGGTACATCTGCTTGCAAAACTTTTTCGGCTGCCTCAGGGTCACAGGACAGGTTTAATTCGGGAATTATCTCACTGCTAATATTGAGAGGATCTGTTGTACCACCCATAACAATAATTTCTTTTACATTTTTAAAAAAATTGCTGTCTTTTTTCCAGGCAGTATACAAATTTGTAAGTGCGCCTGCTGCAATAATTGTTATTTCTCCTTTGTTTTCAGCTGCTTTTTCAGCCATAAAATCAGCTGCTTCTGTATCAAAATCTCCTGGTCCTTCTGCTCCCTTCAAATGCGGAATTCTGCCTTTTAAAGAAAAATCCTGAAGCATTTTTTCAGTGACTTCAAAAGTTCTGTTTAGAGAACTATTGCCAAAAACACTGCTGATACCCATCAGATCTATGTCCTTTCTGCCGAGGAGAAAAAGAAAAGCCAGTCCGTCATCAACTTCTTTCTTTTTTAGTCCCAGTGTGTTATCACAATCAAATATAACCTTTTTCATTTTATCCTCCTCTTAGATCTATTTATTTCCGTGTATATTTAATATTCTTTTAAATTTCCGCATTTATTAATAATGTTCAACAGAAAACAAAAAATCCCTTCATCATATATATCAAAATATATTTCAAATTAGTTTACCTTTAATTTATTATACTTATTTTTTATCTATTATTAAGTGGCAAATCTGCCTGCAAAATGTATAATAAGGAGATATATTTTAAGTTAGTTCCAGAATTAAAGCTGAAAGAAGTTTAACTCCGTTAATCAAGTCCTGTTCACCAATATCAAATTTCCTGGTGTGGTGCCCTCCCTTAAGATCTGTACCAAGAGCAATATAGCAGCCTTTCCCACCTCTCTGTTCAACCCTTTTAAGGAAATAAGTGAAATCCTCACTCCCTCCCAGATTCATTTTCTCATTATGTACTTTTTCGAAGACTTTTATATTTAAGGCTGCATTTTTAACTGCTTTTATTAATTCCTCATCACTTTCTCCACTTTCCGCACCACCCATTGCTTTAACTTCAATTTGAAGATCATACATATGCGCCGATGATTCTAAAATCCTTATCGCATTATCATAAATATAATTATTCAGTTCAGAACTTGCTCCCCTGCTTTCTATAACAAGATGAGCATCAGATGCTATAACATTTCTCCCTGATCCTGCTTTCATTTTGCCAACATTAATTCTTGTTACTCCTTTACTACTGCGGGAAATGGCATGAAGGTTCAAAGCTGCATTTGCTGCAGCAAGTAAAGCATTTTTTCCTTCTTCCGGTTTTGCCCCTGCATGAGCCGGTCTTCCAGAAAAAAATGCATCAAATTTCGAAGTAGCAAGAAATCCTTCACTGCCAGGGTAAAGTTCTCCCCCCGAATCAGCTTCAAGTCCAAGATGCAGACCAAAAATAAAATCTACATCATCAACAATACCAGATTCAGCCATTGATTTTGCTCCTCTAACACCTTCTTCTGCAGGCTGAAATATAAGTTTTATCTTGCCGGAAAATTTTTCTCTATTGTTCATCAAAACTTCAGCCAGTCCAAGTCCAATAGAAGTGTGGCCGTCATGTCCACAGGCATGCATGGCATTTTCGTTTACAGAAGCAAAACCTTCTTTAAAAGGTAAGTGGTCTTCATTAGTACTCTCTGTTATATCTACAGCATCCATGTCAAATCGAAATGCTGTTACCGGGCCAGCACCATTATCCAGTTCAGCAACAACACCTGTAAAACCACCCTTCATAGCCTGAACATATTCTTCTTCTGCTCCCTGTTTGATAGCTCTCTGATAGTGTTTTTCCAAATCTTCTTCGCCAGGCAGCCCCATTCTGCTCTTCTCGCCAAAAACTTCTCTTCCATATTTAATATCATAACCGAGTTTATCTAAATAGGCAGCAGCACGGGATGCAGTTCTAAATTCAGTCCATCCTGTTTCAGCATATTTATGAAAATCACGCCTGTATTTTATGATTTTCTTTTCCAGTTCTTCCCACTTAGCCTGATTATCATACATAAGATATCATCTCCAATTTAATGCAATTCTGCTCAGCACTCTAACACCATAAGAAAGTGCTTTTTCGTTAAAATTATATTTAGGACTGTGAGGTGGAAATATTTCTTTATCTTCCTCCGAATAGCCAAGCCACATATATACTGAAGGAATTTCTTTTGTGAAATATGCAAAATCTTCTCCACCTGGAGCCGGTCTATCTATATCCACAAAAGCATCTTCCCCAAGAATATCTCTGGCAGAACGGGCGGCCAGATTCACCATTTTTTCATCATTTACTGTAGGTGGATAGCCTCTGCTGTAATCAACCTCAGCTGATGCTCCCATTGCTTCAGCAGTTTTTTCGCAAATTTGTTTAATTCTTTTTTCTACCTTATCTCTGACCTCTTCGTTAAATGTCCGCACAGTTCCTTCTAAGTTGACTCTTCCCGGAATTGTATTATAACGTGTACCACCAATAAATTTACCAATTGTAACCACAGCCTGTTCAAAAGGATCTACATTTCTGCTGACAATTGTCTGGAGATTATTAACGATCTGTGCAGCAGCCACAACTGGGTCAATACCCAGATTGGGAAGTGATGCATGGGCACCTTTTCCGGTTACTTCAACTGTTATGGGATCTGAAGCTGCCATCATTGGCCCTGTTTTTGCTCCGATTTCTCCCAGCTTCAGTGCAGGCCAGAGGTGAATTCCAACAGCAGCAGAAACATCCGGATCGCTCAGTACACCTTCCTGAATCATATATTTAGCTCCTCCCCCATGTGGTGCATCTTCTTCGGCTGGCTGAAAGATCAGTTTAATATTCCCGTTTATCTCCTCTTTGAAATCCACCAGAATTTTTGCCAAGGCCAGCCCCACTGCAGTATGACCATCATGACCACAGGCATGCATAACACCTTCATTTTTAGAAGCAAAATCCAGCCCTGTTTCTTCATCCATCTCAAGTGCATCCATGTCAAATCTAAAAGCAAGTGTCCTCCCTTTTTTCTTTCCTCTGATAAGACCTGTTAAACCTGTATTATAAAATCCAGTTTTAACTTCAACACCAAGATCTTTTAGTATATCTTCTACCTTTTTAGAAGTTCTGAACTCACTGCGGCTTGGCTCTGGGTGCCGGTGTATATCTCTTCTTATTTCAATCATCCAATTTTCCAAAGAGTTTACTTTTTCTACAATCATCTCATTAAGTTCTTTAGCAGACAAAAAATCTACCTCCTTTTTTTGAAAAAATAAAGACAGTTAAAATTCACCTGGATTACTTAAAACAGGCAGGGAAATAAATCCCTGCCTTTATACTAATAATTAAAGAAAAATACCTGCTCCTGGACCAATAGGTAGATCTGCGAAATACCAGATGGCCAGCAGTATAATCCAGACAACCCCAAATGCTATAGTATATGGCATAATATAGGATATCACTGTACCAATTCCACTATCTTCATCATATCTTTTCATAAATCCAAGCACTATCGGGAAATATGGAAACAGTGGTGTTATTGCATTTGTGGTAGAATCTCCAATTCTGTAAGCAAGCTGAGCAAATGCCGGTGAATGATCGAGCATCATAAACATCGGCACAAAAACCGGTGACAGCAGGGCCCATTTTGCAGAACCACTGCCGATAAATAAGTTAATAAACATACTAACTGCTATTACTCCTACCACCATCGGGAATCCAGTAAAGTTGAAGATTTCAAGCAGATCTGCCATTTTTACGGCAAGGATCATACCAAGATTTGTCCAGTTAAAGTAACTTACAAACTGAGCAATAATAAAAACAAGCACTATATATCCTGCCATGTCTTTTATGGCTTCTCCCATCAACCTGGGTACATCTGCTTCCGATTTTATTGTTCCAACTGTTTTACCATAAGCAATACCGATTGCTATAAACCAGAATAAAATAAATGGTACTATTCCGCTGAGAAAGGTGGACGGGATTAAACTTCCACCAGGCCCTCTAAGGGGAGATCCCTGTGGTATTATAGCTGCAACAACTAAAGCCCAGTACAAAACTGTTACAATTCCAGCATTTTTAAGTCCTTTACTCTGCTGATCTGAAACACTTAAATCTCCATCATCTTCAATCTCCTGTTCTGCAACATATTCTCCCGCCTGAGGTTCAACAAACTTCTGTGTGACCCATGCACCTACAACTGTAAGTACAAAGGTAGAAACAACCATAAAATAATAGTTAACAGCAGGAGAAATTGTTATCCCTGCCTGCATGGACTGAGCGGCTTCTTCGGTAATACCTGCCAGCAGTGCATCTGTACCTGCAATAAGGAGATTGGCGGTAAAACCAGCACTAGCAGCCGCATATCCTGCAGCTATACCAACAAGAGGATTTCTTTTAGTTCCATAAAATATAGCACCCGCAAGTGGAGGAACAATAATAACAGCTGCATCAGAGGCTATATTCCCACAGATACCAATAAGAAATATAGCACCCAGAAGCAGTTTTTCTGGAGCACCTAACATGAACTTTTTCATAAATGCTGACATAAGTCCGGCTTTTTCAGCAAGACCTATACCAAGCATCATCCCTAAAACCAGACCCAGTGGCCTAAATCCGGTAAAATTGCTGATCAAATTTAGTATCATATATTCTATTCCTTCACCACTCAGCAAATTTCTGGCGCTGACATTAGATCCATCTGTTGGATGTGTGACTTGTATTCCTGCTATTCCTGTGACAAAAGATACTAAAACCATCAGAACAGTTAAAATAACAAATAGTGTAAATGGGTGAGGTAATTTATTTCCTATTCTCTCAACAAAACTTAAAAATCTATAAAACATAGACTCTTTCTCATTACTCATTTCTCTCTCGTCTATCAATGTTAAAAACACCTCCAAAAATTTTTTCTTTCTTACTTATCACCCTGCTTTTTAGCACAATTTTAGTATTCACCCCTCTCTGCATATAAAATTGTCGCCTGAACCATTCTATAACAGCAGTCGACTCATATTAATTTTTTATTCAAGATATGTTCTAAAAATCCTTTATTATACTTATTTTTTATATTTTTCTTCCCAAGAAATTAATTGCTGGAAGTTTTTCCTGCAAAATTTCAAATTCTACTCCTGAGTTCAGATATTGATAAAATAAATTTAGCAGTTCGGTTCCCTGTCTGATACCTGCTTCAAAAAGCTGATAAAAGACTCTGTAATCTTCTTCATCTAATATTTCATTATTTGACTTTTCACTGTAGCTGTAGAGAGAAAGATCTTCTTTTACAAAAAGATTAAGCAGTTTAAAAATTATATACTTAAATTTAAAAGGGCTGTAAAATATATTATGGAATTTCTTGAAATCAAGATATGATTTCTGCAGAAAATCAATTTTGTCACTATAATTAAAAACAGTGCTGAGCAGATAGCTGTATAATTCTTCTATTTGAATTGGAAGCCTATCACCAAGATCAATATAATCGGTCGGCTTTAAAAAATCAGCTCCTGTATCCCATTCTTTTTTTACAAGATAAATATCAAGGCTCATCTCTATTCTTTTATGTCTGTCACCTTCCCCATCATGGGCATAGACAAAAGGATGTACCTTCATATCAAGTGAATAGTGCAGCAGAAACCCTGCTGTATATGCCAGCAGTTTCTTTGAGGTTTTCTCTCCTATTTGTTCATTATTATAAATATTTTTGCAGTAATCAATTAGTTTTTTCAGCATTACTTTTGTTTTCTGCTGGTGCATTACTTCTGCTGCTTTTAAACCACTACTTTCTTCTTCCCATGGTAAAAAATTATTAAAAAAAAGAAAATCAGGACCCTGACAGCCGAAATTATACCAGCTCATTTCACTGTACAATATATTTCTAAAATTATCATTTTCAAGCTCTTTAATTACTTTTTGTCCTGAAATCATGTGTGTCCAGAAATCTGGCATAGCAAACTTCCTTTCTTTAATACGTATTTCAAAAAGTGTATTTCAAATTTCAATATAAAAATTTATTTAACTTTTTATATATTTTTTATCTAAAACAGCCAAAAAAATCCATCTGAATCTGTAATTTGGGTGGAGAGGTTCACGTCATTTCATCATTTCAACTGATTATTTGCAGGTTTAAATTACTGTCTGGCCTCACTTCTCCCTTTTTCTACATCTACAGCTGACAGCATAATCATACCCAGTATAAAAAATAGGGCAACAGCAAGTATTCCATTTCTGCCTGAACCAGTCAGCTGTGATACAGCAGCAAAAACAGTTGGCCCTAAAACTGCTGCAAACTTGCTGGATACTCCAAAAAATCCAAAAAATTCAGCCGATTTATCCCTGGGAATCATACTCCCATAAAGAGACCTGCTCAATGCCTGTGCTCCTCCCTGTACCAGACCAACTAAAGCAGCAAGAATCCAGAAATCCAGTGCTGTGCTGAGAAAAAAGCCGTATACTGTAACAAAAATATAAATCGTCAGTGCAGCAAATATACCTTTTTTGGCTCCAAAATGCTGGCCCATTCTTCCAAAAAGAAGTGCAAATGGTATTCCGATAAACTGTGTCAGCAGTAAAGCACCTATCAGATCAGACTGCCCAATTCCTATTTCCCGTCCATAGATAGCTGCCATTCTGATTATTGTTCCAATACCATCATTATACAGCCAAAATGCAAGCAGAAATTTCCACAGTTCTCTGTATTTTTTTATATTTCTAAAGGTATTTTTTAATCTTTTAAAACTTATTATACCCTGTTCTTGAAAAGAAATTTTCTTAACTATATTTCTGGATGAGGGGAGATTTACAAAGGCTGGTATAGAAAAAAGCAGCCACCAGACAGCAACTGTTACAAAAGAAATTCTTACAGCTTTAATTGAATCAGAAATACAAAATAGCTGTGGTCTGGAAATCATGAGGAGATTAATTGCCAACAGAATACCCCCACCTAGATAACCGGCCGCATAACCAAGAGATGAGATACAGTCTATATTCTCATCTGAAGCAATATCTGTTAAAAATCCGTCGTAAAATACATTTCCTCCAGCAAAACCGATATTGGCAGTTATAAATAAAAGGGAGGCTGCAATATAATTTCCCCTCTCAACAAAAAACAATACTGCAGTAGCAGATGTACCTAAAAATACAAAAAATTTGAGGAAACTTTTTTTGGAATCACTGTAATCTGCCGCAGCTCCAAGCACTGGAGATAGAACAGCTATTATTATCATGGCAGCTGTTTGAGTATATCCCCAGTATGATGTCGCAATATGTGGTGCCAGATGAGCTGCAGCAACATCTTTATAAAAAATAGGCAGTACTGCTGCCAGTACAGTGGCTGCAAAGGCGGAATTGGCCCAGTCGTAAAGTACCCAGGAATAAACACTCTTTTTATTGTTCAGCATAATTATCAGCTCAATTCTTTTCTTTATATATTCTATTTTATTTTACCATCAGAAAACTATTAAAAACCAATTTTGATATATTTTGTAATCAACAAAATGTCTGGATTTATCTAAAACTCAATTAAAAAATGAATATATCTGATTCCAGAGCAGTAATACTGTCAAAAATATCGGTATCCAGAGAATCTGTATAGAAAAATCCTGGTAGATAAAATTATATAATTTTCTTGCTCCATTAAATATAGCATTATAGAAAAATATTTCAAATATTTTTTCAGTGTCAAATTTAATACTCTTTTTCCCTATTTTATAAACAAAATTTAAAAATGACTGAAGATATTTTTCCAGTGAAAGATCTTCTCTAACCTCAAATACAAATCCTGACTTTCTCTTTAAAACAAAAATTACAACAGCCAGATAAATAATTGTATCTCTGATTCCTGACAGTATATGAAAATCTTTATCTGCCAGCTGTGGTATAAGACTGCCGGGTATTTCTGGAAATAATCCAACTACAATTAAAGCAATTCCACCTATCAGAAGTGCTGCAAGATCAGTTTTATAGATTGGATAACTGCTGATATCTTTCAACAGACTTTCAGAAGAATATTCTCCATTGTTTTTATTAAAAAATATCCAGTAAACCGTTCGACCTGCATAGAAAAATGTCAGCAGTCCTAAAAGAAAGAAAATAATATAATTTAAAAATCCTGAACTATGAGCAGATTTAATAAGATATTTACTGTTATATCCTGCCGTAAATATTACTCCACTGAGTGATGAAAAACCAAGTATAGTGACAATACCACTAACAGGCCGCCTCAGCACTGCATCTTTAAAATCATAAAAAACTCTGCTTCCAAACTCTTTCTGCCAGATACCACTTGCAATAAAAAGTGATGTTTTAGCAAATCCATGTGCAATAATATGGAGAACCGCACCCAGGAATCCATACTTACCACCAATTCCAACAGCAAGTGCTATAAATCCAAGCTGGCTGACAGTACTGTAGGCCAGCATAACTTTTAAATCACTGGATCTAAATGCCTTCCAACCTGCATAAACTATCATTGTAAAACCCAAAAAGAAAAGTATCGGGTTACCGGTTTCTATGGGGATGATTTTTAAAAGAAAAATATAGCCCAGTTTTACTACCCAGCCTGATAGAATGGCACTTACCGGTGCTGGTGCTTCAGAATGAATTGGAGGCAGCCAGAAGTGAAAACCAAATAAACCGCTTTTCATTCCTACCCCCATAATCAGCAGAAACTGAAGCCAGAAAGAATCGATTACACCAATTTTAGCATACCCAGCAGCATTTGCAGTCAGGACCGCAAAAAGCAGTATACTGCTGCCGGCAAATTGTATAACAAAATACTGCTTGACCAGCTTCCAGCTGCTCCAGGCCAGCAGGAAGGTTGTGGTAAGAGTTACAAGTTCCCATCCAAACAGAAAGAAAAACCAGTTATCTGTAAGTATTACAGTTAAAAAGCTTAATATATATACAGCTGTTATAATATAATACCACATTTTTTTTGTTTTAATATAGTGCCAGGCTGCCAGGGCAGTCATTAAAGTTAATATAACTCCAGTTCCTGCCAGCAGGGGGAAATAACTTTCCCATATTATACTATTTAAAAATTGCTCTACTAATAAAATCACAGCTAACCTCCCAAATTAATAAGGTCTATATATCTCTGTGGGTTTGTCAGTTCTGCAGCAGCCATTTTTATGGGCATATCAAATAATTTAAATCCGATACCAAAGAAGATAACCAGAAAAGTAAATATATATACTACCGATGTTACGATTTTTTCTCTGTAAAAAACTGATAACAGAGGTCTGCTGAATATCTCTCTTTTAAGATCATCTTCTGTCAGCTTTATTTCTTCATATGCTTTAGAAATATACCGCAAATAGTAAACTACAGCTGTTAAACTTCCGAAAATAACTATAAAAGCACCGAAAAAATGTCTTGCCTTTAAAAATGCCATTAGAACATACCATTTACTAACAAAACCAATCAGTGGAGGCATACCTATCATGCTAAGTGACAATATAATAAAAGAAATAAATAATAAGCGGTTCCGATATCCAACTCCCTTAAAATCATCAATATTATGGGAAATTGTATACTGAAGCAGATAGCCACTTGCAGTAAATAGACCGGACTTCATAAGCATATGACTAATTATGTGGAGCAAACCTCCATAAAATCCTGCTTCTGTATTAAGCATAACAACTGCCAGTATCATGCCAATATGTCCAATACTGGAAAATGCAAGCATCCTTTTTAGATCATCTGCCTGCAGAGCAAATATATGCCCTAAAATGCTTGATACTAAAGCAAGGTCCAGAATAAAGGGTGCAATATGTATATCTACAAGAAAGTTAAAGTTAATCATTGTCCAGAAAATACGAATAAATATGTACAGATATACTTTCAGCAAAATACCTGACAGCACAGCACTTATAGATGCTGGACAGGCACTATGTGCTTTTGGCAGCCAGTAATGAAAGGGAAAAATTCCCAGTTTAATTAACATACCAAGCATAAAAACAGCTGTAATGGTAATCTTCATTGTACTGTCTATTAAGTCAAAATCTCGTGCTATTTCAGCCATATTTAAAGTACCAAGACTGAAATAGATTAAGATAACCCCAATAAAAAAGAACACTCCTCCTGTTATTCCATAGAACAGATATTTAATTGAAGCTTCGGTAGATTCCTGCGATCTTTTAAAAGCAACAAGAGGGGCAGTAGATATTGTCATTATCTCTATAAATACATAAAGATTAAATATATCTCCCGTTAGAAGTGCACCTTCTATTGAAGCAATAACTAAAAAAAAGAGAACATAATATTTGCCTTCATGATGACCAATAAAACCAATTGAAAATATTACAATCATAAAAAGGGCCAGGGTCACTATAAGAGAAAATAATAAGCTCAAACTGTCCATAGCAAGATTAATACCAAAAGGCGGACTCCAGCCGCCCAGATTATATTTTAGAAAAAAATTTCCTGCTTTAAGTGAACTATAATTTTTAATAAAAATTGAAAGAATTATATATATTTCTGTTATTGAGCTGAAAAAAATAAGTATTCTTCTCAATCTTGTACTTATAAGGTCAATAAGAGGAATCAAAAATGCAGTGGCCAGGGGTACTACAATTAATAATAATATTTCTATATCCATTTAATCATTCAACCCCTTTAAATTATTTCTATCAATTGTATCGGTAAATTTATTTAATTCTATAATAAGTGTCAAAAGAAGTGCTGAAGTACTGGCACCAATAACTATACCTGTTAAAGTTAAAGCCTGTGGTACTGGATCATTAAAATTTTCTCCCACACGCCCCAGATGATAGATTGGAACATCTTTTCCTACATCGGCAAAAGCAATAACCCATAAGAATACAGCTGCTTCCATGATATTAAGTCCAATTACCATTTTAATTAAATTTGTTTTTATTATTACTGCATAAAGCCCTAACATAAATAAAAATGCGAATATAAAATTATTCAGCATATTAGAGCTCCTCTCTAAATGTTTTTTGAATCATACTGTAAAATATTATTGCCAAACCTGCACCTACTTTTAAACCAATTCCAATGTTTATAATAGGTATACTGCCGGCGCTTATCAGTGTCCCAGCTTTTCCTCCCAAAAAATTGAGATTATCCAGAAAAAATCCCTCAAAAAATATGCCCAGCACACCAATACTTATAAACATTAGTGCTCCTGTTGTTTCCATGGCAGTTTTCATCTGTGGACTATATCTTTTATAATCAAACGCACTACCATATACTATACTAAAAATAATTGAAATAGCAGCCAGAATTACACCACCCTGAAATCCTCCCCCAGGTGACAGATGGCCGTGAGTAATAACATATATGCTAAAAAGTGCAATAAAAGGTGTCATAATCCCCAGAGTTCTTTTTACAATAAATGATAGTCCCTGCGAAGATACCGGCAGCATTTTACGGGATAAAATTAGAACAATTCCACTAACTGCCCCAAAAATAACAGTACTTTCTCCCAATGAATCAAATGCTCTATAATCATATAAAATAGCAGTTACCAGATTAAGTGAACCTGTGTCCTGCAGACCAAAAGAAATAAAATATCTTGAAATACCTCTCGGTATATCCTTATATAAAGACATTACCTTTAGATTGAAAAACACAGCAGCTCCAGAAACAGCTAAAATAGTAATTACTGCTATATGTGTCAGTTTTTTCTTCATAAAGCCTCCTTCAAAATATGACATAAATTATTTTCAGGATTTCCCTTTCCTTATCTGACTTATGGCACTCATAAAAATTGCAGTATTTAAGCCAGCACCTATTACAGCTTCAGCAAGTGCGACATCTGCAGCTCTGTAAATAAGATATATAGCTGTTAATATAATAGAAAAAATTGAAAGAAAAATTATAGAAATAAGTTCTTTTTCAAAGATAACAGCCATTGTTGCCGACATAACCAGAAAAAAAAGCAGCATACATTCTAAAATGATCATTTTTAATCTCTCCCAAGGTAACTGAAATATTCATCGATTTTATACTCATTTGGCAGTGCAATTTCTCTGCTGTAAGAGGCCCTTGCAATAGCATGAGTTGCCATAGGATTGGAAAAGAGAAAAAAAGCTCCAATTAACAGCACCTTCATGCTTAAGAAAAACTCCCAGACATATATGGCGGTTCCTAAAGTGACCAGTACAGCACTTATTGTAAGTACAACAGCTCCAGCGTGGATTCTTGTATATACATCAGGAAATCTGAGCAGTCCCAGCACTGTAATAACTGCAAAGATAGCTCCTGTTGACATTAAAAAATAAGCAATAATTATATTTATTTTCATTATTTATACAGCTCCCCGTGCTCAAAATATTTCGCATAAATCAGAACATCTATAAACAGCAGTACCGCATATGCAAGTACTATATCGATTAAAAGATAAAGATCATATTCTAATGCTATTAAAAGCATAACTATCGATAAAAATATTCCAATTGTATCAGCACCAATCAATCGGTCTGTAATTGTTGGTCCTTTTATTACACGATATGAAACTATAATTGAAAGTATTGTGAAAAAAATAGCAAACCCTATTATCATTCAAAAATCACCTCCAGCCATCTTTCAAAACGAGCAATTATTTTCTTTTTCAATTCGGCTTCTTCAACCGTTTTTACGTCTATCCAGTGGATGTAATAGACCTGTTCTGATTTATCATAATCGAGAGTTAGTGTTCCCGGAGTTAGAGTAATAAGGTTAGCAAGCAGAGTTAATGCCGTTATATCTTCCAGCTCTGTCTTTACTTTAACAATCCCGGGATTAAAGGAAGGGGTTTTTTCTAAAACATGGTACGAAACTTTTAATGAAGCCATTAGTGCTTCATAGAAAAACACAGGAATAAACATTAGTATAAGAAAAAATTTGCGAACATAAGAATACCAGGGCCGCCTTTTTTCTGGGGCTCTAAACAATAGATCACTAAAAAATATTGTTATCAAAAATGAAGCAGCCATACCAACTATTAGGACTTCAAAAGAGATGCGGCCAGAAAAAATTATCCAGACAATCAGCAGAAAAAAGAATGAAAATATTCTCTGCAGCATTTACCCACCTCCAGTTTATTTGCGAACTTTTATTATACTGCCCTGTCATTTTTAGACAGGACAGTAATTATCTTTATAAAATTACTCCTGAGCTATTCTGTATATCTTTAATACATCTGTTTTGTTTAATTTGAGGAAACTGCCGACAGATCCATTTTCGGTACATTTTTCTGCCATTTCTTCCAGTCTGTCCCCAGGAATATCCAATTCGTTAAGTGTTGTCGGCATACCAATAGAGTGAAAATATTCTTTTGTTTTTCTGATGCCTTCTTTCGCTGTCCAGTTTAAATCACTGAAATCTGGATCGACATCCCAAACACGTACAGCAAACTGAGCAAATCTTTCTACATCATGTTTGTATACATATTCCATCCAGGCTGGAAATATAACTGCTAACCCAGCACCATGTGCTACATCATATATTCCACTCAGTTCATGTTCTATTTGATGTGAGGCCCAGTCTTCTTCTCTTCCGGTTCCGAGCAGTCCATTATGAGCTATAGTGCTGGCCCACATTATCTCAGCTCTGGCAGGGTAATTATCATTTTCTTTCAATGCTTTTGGAACATTACTTATCACTGCTTTTAGTGATCCCTCACAGAGCCTATCTGTAAAGTCTACATCTGGTGTGTTGGTAAAATATCTTTCCATAATATGTGCCATTATATCTACTGCACCGGCAGCTGTCTGATAATCAGGCAGGGTATATGTTAATTCCGGATTCATAATTGCAAATTTTGGCCTTATTTTATCTGAATGGATACTTCTTTTGTACATACCGTCCATATTTGTTATTACAGATGCATCGCTAGATTCACTTCCAGCAGCAGGAATGGTGAGTACAACCCCTAGAGGAAGTGCCTGCTTAATTTTTAGCTGGCCCTGATACAGATCCCACACATCTCCATCATAATAGCGGCCAACTGCTATCGCTTTGGCTGAATCAATAACACTTCCACCACCAACAGCCAGAATAAAATCTACATTTTCTTTTTCTACCAGTTTTATACCCTCTCTTACAAGGTCAACTCTGGGATTGGACTTTACTCCACCCAATTCTACATATTCTATACCTGCTTTTTCTAAAGAATTAACAACTTTATCATAGGTACCATATTTTTTAATACTGCCTCCACCATAATGAAGCAGAACTTTTTTTCCATATTTTGAAGTATATTCTCCCACTTCCTGTTCTGTATTCTTTCCAAAAACTATTTTAGTTGTATTTTGAAAAACAAAATTATCCATTTACCCTTCCTCCTCACAAATATTTTATTAAACTACTCAACAATAACACTTTACTGTATTTTATCACATTTTTTTGCTGTGTTTTATTAAATATTTTACCAAATAAAAAGTTTTCTATTTTTTTTATCGGTTTTACACAAAATCCCATTTAAATTACTGTTTTTCGATTAAATCTCCTGTCAATTCTTCTGTTATTTTTTCCAGTCTATTAAAAAATGAGGTTATCAATTCAGGTCTATCTGTTATATATCCATCTGCTTTAACTCTAGAAAGAATTTTTAGCTGCCAGGACTTGTTAATTACATATGAGTAAACAAACAGACCCCTGCGGTGAGCTGAAGAAATATGCCAGGGCCAGCTGACAAACCCTTTAACTGCCAGACCATGTGCAAATTCATCTGCTTTTTCAGTCCAATTTTTCCAGCTGCCAATACTGACCATATTATCATTTAGAAGTAAAATTCTTATTAAATCTGAACTTAAATCTCTAATCTTTTTTAAACTTTCTTCAGAAAAAGAGAATATAAGTAAATTCGGTATATTATTTTTTAATTGTTTTTCAAGCCAGCCGGTTTTTTCGAGCAAATTAACAGTCTGTTTTTCGATATCGGGATATTTTTCAGGGTATTTAAATTCTATACATAGACCAGTTTTTGTACTTTTATTTTTCATCATTTTTATTAAATCTTCCAGCTTCATAATTTTAAGATTTTTATACTCAGGGCTTGCTTTTTTTGGATAAGCATTATTAAACCAAGATCCAAAATCCAATTTTTTGAGCTCTTTTAAAGTAAATTCATCTATATTTTTATCAGCCTTTTTGGGGAAAATTTCTTCTACATTGGACAGCCTTTTTAAATTCTCATCATGAAAAATAATAAGCTCTCCATCTTTTGTCCTCTGCACATCCACCTCAATATAATCAGCTCCAATTTTTAAGGCTTTTTTAAATGCGGGTACAGTTGATTCAGGAGCTTCATTTGAAGCACCTCGGTGGGCAATTATAGCTGGATAATTTAAATTATAATTATTAAGTATTTCCTTACCAAGTCTAGATGGTTTAATAAATGAATATATTCCATACACAGAGATAAGTATAATAATTATCAGCAGTGTTAAAAGAAAATACTTAGTAATATTATTCACCTCCAGGAATTACTGTTTCTGTTGTCAAAAATATTTTCCGCATAAATTCAATGATCTCAGCAATATTTTCGGTCTGTTCTTCTTTAAGCTGCACTGAATTTTCCCTTCCCTCAAGATAACCAATCTTTAAAAATTCATTCTGCTTTTTTACAAATAACTGTTCTTTATACAAAACTTGAGGATTTTCATGTAAAAAAAGCAGCGGTTTTTCCTGTTCCAGCAGCAGTGAAGAACCTACAAACTGCTGGGGCAAAGTATCCCACCCCATTATATCAAGTACTGTGGGAGCAATATCTGTTGTTGTACCATATTTGGATGACAGTTCAGCCCCAATATCATCATGTATTATAAAAAGAGGGATGTGATAGGGAGCTTTAATGTTTCTAATTGTTTCTAAATCTATCCCAGAATAATATTCTGATGTGTCAATTTCTGATTCATGATCAGCATAAATTACAACCACTGTGTTTTCCATTAAATCATTTTTTTCTAATTTTTTAAAGAACATTTGTAGGGATTTATCAACAAAATTTACAGAACGAAAATAATCTCTAACAAAAATATTATCTATATCCGAAAACTTATCCCTTACCATTGCCTCAGGATAAAAATTAAAAGGTGTATGACTTGTTAATGTGATAAAATATGCAAAAAATGGTTTTTTAGCTTCTGCAAGATAATCTACAGACTGATCAAAAAAATCATAATCATTTATACCAAGTGTTTTGTCATCCCCATCCTGAAGTGAATTATTTTTATCAAAATCTTCTTCACTGTAAAAAACATCAAATCCTAAATCCGGGTAAGCTTCACTTCTATTAAAAAATGTTTTGACATTACCATGAAATGCCAGTGTGCTGTATCCCCTGTTTTTTAACATTTTAGGAAGAGATGAAAAATTTGCCATGTCGATTTCTTTAAAAACATAACTTTTATTTACAGGATAAAGAGAGGTTAAAACAGATAGATCAGCATCAAAACTTCCATTAACCTTTTGAGCATAAAAATTTTCAAAGTACATATTTTTTTCTTTTAGGCTGTTCAAGAATGGAGTTATTTCCTTTCCATTGTGAGTATAACCAATCATTTTTTCATCCAGTGATTCTACCTGTATAAAAATTATGTTGGAATTTTTATCTATTAGATCCACATCACTCAGCTGTTTCTGCTTTTTATAATAAGGGATATCAGAGGTGGGTTTTACTTTTTTTTGTTTTATTTTATCAATATTTAAAAATTTGGAGCTTTCAAAAAGATATAACGGCAGTATTCCATAAACATTTACAAATTCTGATGTTCCTTTTCTGTAAAGTCCAACCGGATTATTACCTCCTAAAATTATATTGGTTAAAAATATTTGAGAAAAAAGAAGCACCACCACCAAAAAACCACTAATCATCATACTGCTGAAATCCAGATTAATTTCACTAAAAATTTTATGGTTTTTAATAGTTTTTTCTATCGGTACAGCCATAAATAAAAGGACAAACAAAAGGATAATATCAAGTATAAAGAAAAGATCATAAATTTTAATTATCTGCTTTATTAGAACCTCTACCATAGAAAATGAACCTGTTCTTTCTCCAAAAACAATATCAAAAAAACTGAGATAATTACCAAAATAGCGATTATACCAGTAATTGGACATAAATAGAACTGTAAAGATAAAAGAGAAAAAGAATAATTTTAATCTGCCTTCTCTGCTGTGGATAAGAGGCAGTAAAAATTTTACAAAAAGCAGTGCAAACAGGATATTTCTGAGTACAATTCCTGTTATTGATGGTACATAAAAGATACGAAGCAGGAGGTAATTGTATTTTAAAAGAAATCCTGCAAATAATATTATGGCAAAGTATTTTTCTTTTTTACTTAATTTATCTATTTTTTTCATTAAGTAACCTCCTGTAGAAAGAAAATCCACTACCAGCACTTCTAATGTTGATAATGGATTTATTTAAGAATATCAGATATTATTCTAAATGAAAAGTAATTTTTTTACGCTAATCTAAATTTATTCGTTAATTTAAATTTATCAGATCAAGATAATCCACATCTTTTTCTTTATCATAATATTTCTCATAAAAATCATAAATTTCTCTTCCACTTTAAGTTTCTCTTTTTCAGGATCTTTTTTCTTTTTGTTTCTAAAGACTTTACTGACAGAACCAATAAGTCTTTTTTTCACTGATAAAACTGACTCTCATAAATACCATGTTTGCGGCAGATCTCAGAGATATTATCATTTTAAAGACCTTCAAGAACAATTTTCATCTTTTCTTCAGGTGAGCGTTTAGTATTTTTACTCATAATTATCTCCCTTTCTGGTTATTCTTCCTTCTCCAATTTCTGGCTGCCGGTCACCCATCCAAAAATTGGTTTTACAAACGATAGTGCACTAAATAAGAGTTTTTCTAATTTTAGCTGAAAATAATTCCGAAAATAATACTAATGATAAAATCATCATAAAAATTATAATTGCATCAGGCCATTTAAGCCCCAAAATTGCCTCATTTAACTGAAGCCCAATTCCACCAGCTCCTACTAAACCAACAACTGTTGATTCGCGAATATTAATATCCCATCTATATACAGCTGTCCCTACAAATGAAGGAAAAACCTGGGGCACAACAGAGTAAATTAAAGCGGAAAATTTAGAGGCTCCAGTAGCTTCAACTGCTTCTACCTGTTCTCTATCAATTTCTTCTATACTCTCATAAAGGAGTTTGGAGACAAATCCCACTGATCTTAAAGAAATTGCAATTATTCCGGCCAGCACTCCTGGTCCCAGAATAATCACTAAAATTATCGCCCAGATTAAAGAACTTACCGAGCGGGAAGTTACAATTATCAGAAGAGCCAGCTGTCTTAAAAGTGGATGGGGTGAAGTATTTTCTGCAGCCAAAAAAGCTACAAATAGGGAAAGTAATATAGCAGCCAATGTTCCTAATGTGGCAATAGTTATTGTATCCCAGATTGGTCTTAAAAGATCTATAAAATAAGGCCAGTTTGGAGGAAACATCCTCATTAGTAATTTTGAGCCCTGTTCAGCCCCATCATAAACAAAGGGCCAGATTGTTCGAGCTGAGATAATATTCCAGCAGTAAATAAAAAGCCAGATACCCGCTGCCCAGAACAAAATTTCTTTTAAAATTCTAAGTGTGCTTTTTAGCTGCCAGTTATAATCTTTTTTAGACATTTTAAAACTCCCTTCCATTTAATAACCACTATTTAATCTTTTTTCTAATAAAGGAAGAAAACAATTCTCCTAGAAGTACAATCGCAATCATCACAATCAAAATAGCGGAAGCAGAATCAAATTCGTAGCGATCAAAAGCGGCATTTAAAGTTGTACCAATTCCGCCAGCACCAACAACACCGATTACGGCCGAAGCTCTAAAGTTAATATCAAGTCTGTAAACCGATAGACCAATAAACCGTGGTAAAATTTGAGGCAATATAGCATAAGTCATTAGCTGAGGCCAGGAAGCTCCGGTGGCTTTAACCGCTTCCACCTGAGTCCAGTCAATATCTTCAATTTCTTCTGCCAGTAATTTTGCCAGAAAGCCGATACTGCTGAAAGTTAAGGTTAAAACTCCTGCCATTGGCCCAAAACCAATAACTACCACAAAAAAAATTGCAATAACTACTTCCTGAAAACTCCTTGAGATGACTATCACTGCTCGTGATAAGTAATAAATCGGCTTTGGAGATATATTCTCTGCTGCTCCAAAAGCAAAAGGAATTGAAATAATTATACCAAATACAGTTGCCACATAAGTCATCGTCAGACTTTCTAAAATCCCATCAACAATCGAATCCCAGCGGGAGATAAAATCCGGTCTTAAAAAATCAGCAAAGTATTTTTGGCTTCTGCTCAGACCAAGTATAATTCGCTGGGAATCAATTTTCAGAGAAATAAAAGTAAATATTATATAAGCCGCAGCAAGTAAATAAATTATTAATCTTTTGTTTTTATTCTTAATTAGATGTGGACGCTGCCAGCTGTAATTTCCGCTGCTCTCTGTCAGCAAGGTCATTACCTCCTTCAGATGACAAATTTTCTTGATCTTTATTCTTAAAGTTATTCCAGTCTTCTTCTCCGTAAATTGTAGTTAAGGTATCTTTATTTAAATCTGCTGGACTGCCGTCAAAAACAATCTTTCCTTTTCTCATCCCAATAATTCTACT
Source organism: Halanaerobium sp. DL-01 (assembly GCF_003338615.1). Classification (NCBI taxonomy): domain Bacteria; kingdom Bacillati; phylum Bacillota; class Clostridia; order Halanaerobiales; family Halanaerobiaceae; genus Halanaerobium; species Halanaerobium sp. DL-01. The sequence goes on along the minus strand of NZ_QPJN01000003.1, from coordinate 90,219 downwards.
TACATATTCTCTCGCCAAAATTACATCATGAATATTTATTAAAGCAGCAAGTTCCCTTTCTCGAGCCATTTCAGTAATTAAACGCATAATCTGGCGAGCGGTTTTGGGATCAAGGCTGGCTGTTGGCTCATCAACTAAAAGTAAATCTGGATTCTGCATCAATGCTCTTGCAATTCCAACCCGCTGTCGCTGTCCTCCTGAGAGATGGTCTGATCTTTTATAAACATGATCTTTTAGGCCCAGCCTATCCAAAATCTGATAAGCCTGATTAATATCTTTTTGTGGGAACTTGCGCAGCCAGGCTCTCCAGAAAGATAAATACCCCAGTCTGCCTGAGAGAACATTTTCCATAACAGTTAATCTTTCAACCAGGGCATATTCCTGAAAAATCATACCCATTTTTCTTCTGGCATTTTTTAATTCTTTTTTATTAAGATGATTAATATCCTGATTCTGTAAAATTATTTCTCCTGCTGTTGACTCAACCAGACGGTTAATACAGCGAATTAAAGTAGATTTCCCCGCTCCTGATGGACCAATCACTGCTGCAATTTCTCCTTTTTTTAATTCCAGATTAATTCCCTGTAGAGCTAAATCTCCTCCTGGATATTCTTTATGCAAATTATTTATTTTAAGCAATTTTTTCACCTCTCTATATAGGTACCGGGTACCTGAATATTTTTTCCAGGTACCCGGTAACTGTTTTATTAAAAGCAAAAGCGGCTCTTTTAACCACCTCTGCCACCCCAGCAATAATACAAAAACTATGTCAATTTATATTCAGTTAATTTCTATTTATATTCCACTCCATTGGCTCTATCTATAGTCCTAATAACTTCCCAGTAAGTCTTATAATCAATTGGAATAAACTTATCATCTTCAAATTCTGCTGCTAAACTTGTTCCTGTCCAGTCAAAGGTAAAGAACGCTTTTTTAATTTTTTGAGCCAGACCAGGATGCAGGTTATTTACATAGGAGTAAGCAGTTGTCGGGAATGTCTGAGATTTATAAATTGTTTTGATTTCTGACATATCAATTGCTCCACTGGCATCCATTCTGTGCATTACAGAATTGGCAATGGCAGCAACTTCGTAGTCACCATTATAAACTCCCATAATTGAGTTATCATGACGGCCGCTAAATGTTGTCTGATAATCTTTACCAGCTTCATAACCCATTTCGGATTTTAAAATTGCAGATGGTGCTTTGAAACCAGAGTTAGATGTTTGAGATACAAAAGCAATTGTTTTACCTTCTAAATCTTCCAAAGTTTCAAGCTCACTATCTTTTTGAGTAATAATTTCCATCTCATAACCAAAACTTCCGTCTTCAGCTGCCATCATTGCAAAAGGAACAACTCCGGCAGTATTTACAGCAAAGGGGACACTACCAGTATTGATACCAGCAATATGAATTCTTCCTGCTCTTAAAGCTTCCAACTGAGCAGCATAGTTTTCAACTGCATAAAACATAACTTCTTTACCAGTCACCTCAGCTAAATAGTCCAAAAAATCTGACCAGGCATTCTTATAGACTGAAGGCTCTTCTACAGGTGTATACGAAAAAATAATTGTATCGGGATTGATCCATTCAGATTCAGCAGCAGGTATGTCGGCAACTAAATCTCCATCATAGTCAACAAATTCTTCTCCTAAATCACCAAAGTCCATCTCGGCTGCCATTACAAATCCACTAAAAAGAAAAATCGAAAGAATTAGTACGGTAAAAGCTTGTCCAATTTTTTTCATTAATTATTACCTCCGGGTTATTTTTATTTTCCTATTGCAATTAATATAATGACACATCAAAGTTACAGGATTATTTCCGAATTGTTAAAAAATTGCAACTAATTGTTAAGAAGATGTTAAGTATTTTGTGAATTATTTCTTTTGTCTTCTGTACCAGGTATTTTATGCAGCTGTTGATTTTCTTTTTCGATTGAGCCGTTTTCTTCTATCAATTGCTGACTGATGTTTTTTCTGAAGAAAAACCTCAATGGCAGTATAATGAAAATTTATTATCCTGACTGAAAAGATTTGATCAATAAATCAACTTAAATTATGTAAAGTAAATTTAAAGACTATACAGCTGTTACAACAGTTTAAGAATTTACTTTACATAATCATATACTTCACATAAAAAAGGGAAAGTTGAAAAATTCTGGCAGTATGTTCAGAGCTCTTTTCTAACAGAGATAAAAAACAACAAAGTCAGCAGTATTATTGAACTCAATGATTTATTTTCAGCCTGGTTAAAAACAGAATACAATGATAAAGTGCATTCATCTCTGGGCACTACTCCAGCTAAAAGGTGGAAAAGTTCTTTAAAATCAGGCCGCCGCCTTCGCTATTTTTCTCCAGTCCAGCTAGATCAGGCTTTTATGCATTTTGCAGAAAGAACTGTCAGCAAATATGGAGTTATCTCCTTTAATGGAAATCAGTATGCCATCGACGGCAGGCTGGTTAACAAAAAGATAGCAATCAGATACAACCCTTTCCATCTGGGTAATGTGCATGTTTACTATCAGGATAAATATTATGGTTTAGCCCGAGTTATTGATCTTAAAAAAGAAAAACATAAATCAGTGGCCGGCATTGAAGAAGATCCAGCAGTTGATTCTACCATCAGCAGAGAATATCTTAAAAATATCAAAAGCAATTATCAGGATTATCTTAAAGAACAGCTAAATACCCCACTGGAAGATAAAGTCCAGCTTCAGGCTGCAGGAGACCATCCTGAAGAAAAAACTGCTGCTGAAGTTAATACTACAGATCATATTGCTGCTGAGGAAAAAGTTCAAGCTTTAAAACGCCAGGAATTTGTTGAAATTATTTCTACTGCTTTAGAGATTAAAAATCTTTCCTATGCAGAAAAAGGAAAACTATATGAGCTGTGGCAGACATTTAAAGAATTTAATAGAGATTTATTGATTGATATTGTTGATGATATTAGGTTGCAGATTATTGATTTTTTCCATGAAGAAAATGCTCAGGGTAAGTTTAACTGTGTTATTATTGATGAGGCTCACAGTCTTTCTATTGAAATGTTTGATGAGCTGAGAAGTTTTTATGATGATGGAGCTAATTTTTCTTTAATTCTGGCAGGACTGCCTCAACTTTTAAACAGAAACCTTAACCTAAGTATGACAATCCCCATGAAACAAAGAGTTTCATTATTTCTTGAATGTGGTGGACTTTCTCTCAGTGAAACTAAAGATTATGTTAAATATCATTTTAACGCTGCCGGAATACAGAATGAAATTATTGATAAAAAATGCTATCCTGTGCTTCACAGTATGACTTCAGGAATTCCAAGAAAGATTAATCAGGCCTGTTATGTTGCTTTACTTGAGAGTTTCAAAAGCAAAAAATCTATTATTACAGACGATATTTTCAAAAAAGTTAATGAAAAAATCTCCTATACTTAGGGAGCTGTTTAATATGACTTTTAATTGTTATTATCAGAAACAGAAATGGCTGGGGAGGATAATTGAATTTAAAAATTATGGCAGTTATTTTGAGATTAGAGTCGAAAGCCTTTCTAGTATTACTGTTATTTTCGGAAAAACATCACTGGGCTTTTTTGCCTGTATGCCAGATTATGAAGCAGGATGTCATCTAATCGAACCTGAAAATGAAGCCTACAACAGAGAAAAACTTACTTCAGTTATGAATCCAATTGATGGAATTACAGTTGCCAGAGCATTATATGTTTTATTCAAAGACTTAGATAAAAAAATTGATAATGAACAATAATTAATTTCAGGGTATGAGAATACCCTGTTCTTTTAAATATTTACTGGTGAAAAGTATATCCTGCTTACTGAAATATTTCTTGTCTCATAACACCAATGAAGGGGACTGCAATCCATTTTGCCCTGTTTGCCCAGCGTTGCTAGCTTGTTTCAATTCTCAGTCCCCAATGAAGGGGACTGCAATATCAGCCGTTAAAGATAGCTCCAGCTCACTGCCAGTTTCAATTCTCAGTCCCCAATGAAGGGGACTGCAATCAAAGTTTTGTACATTAAATCAGCCGGCAAGTTAGGTTTCAATTCTCAGTCCCCAATGAAGGGGACTGCAATCAAAGTTTTGTACATTAAATCAGCCGGCAAGTTAGGTTTCAATTCTCAGTCCCCAATGAAGGGGACTGCAATCAAAGTTTTGTACATTAAATCAGCCGGCAAGTTAGGTTTCAATTCTCAGTCCCCAATGAAGGGGACTGCAATGTGATGAGTTGGAGGAGTTATACATCTCACAGGCTGGGTTTCAATTCTCAGTCCCCAATGAAGGGGACTGCAATTTGCCAGTTATAAGACGTGATGATTTAACTGATGCAGTTTCAATTCTCAGTCCCCAATGAAGGGGACTGCAATATAAGCCCGATTATTCGGCAATCACAAAAAAGGCTGTTTCAATTCTCAGTCCCCAATGAAGGGGACTGCAATCTATCCAGCCAAAATGTGTTATATCCTCATTAGCAGTTTCAATTCTCAGTCCCCAATGAAGGGGACTGCAATTAAATAATGATTAAATGGGATTGCAAAAGCTGTAGTTTCAATTCTCAGTCCCCAATGAAGGGGACTGCAATGCAGAAATCCTGAGTATATTATAAGGAACTTAAAGTTTCAATTCTCAGTCCCCAATGAAGGGGACTGCAATTCCTTTAAATCTTTCTTAGTTATCCACTCACGGTGGTTTCAATTCTCAGTCCCCAATGAAGGGGACTGCAATCAATAAGCAAACAGGTCCAGAAGCAAGCTGATCAGGAAGTTTCAATTCTCAGTCCCCAATGAAGGGGACTGCAATAATTAATTTGCTTATAACACTTCGCCAAAATTTAGTTTCAATTCTCAGTCCCCAATGAAGGGGACTGCAATCTATCCAGCCAAAATGTGTTATATCCTCATTAGCAGTTTCAATTCTCAGTCCCCAATGAAGGGGACTGCAATTAAATAATGATTAAATGGGATTGCAAAAGCTGTAGTTTCAATTCTCAGTCCCCAATGAAGGGGACTGCAATGCAGAAATCCTGAGTATATTATAAGGAACTTAAAGTTTCAATTCTCAGTCCCCAATGAAGGGGACTGCAATTCCTTTAAATCTTTCTTAGTTATCCACTCACGGTGGTTTCAATTCTCAGTCCCCAATGAAGGGGACTGCAATCAATAAGCAAACAGGTCCAGAAGCAAGCTGATCAGGAAGTTTCAATTCTCAGTCCCCAATGAAGGGGACTGCAATAATTAATTTGCTTATAACACTTCGCCAAAATTTAGTTTCAATTCTCAGTCCCCAATGAAGGGGACTGCAATTCTT
>NZ_QPJN01000003.1:37839-84812 GCF_003338615.1 Halanaerobium sp. DL-01 | reverse complement strand
AGTCCCCAATGAAGGGGACTGCAATAATTAATTTGCTTATAACACTTCGCCAAAATTTAGTTTCAATTCTCAGTCCCCAATGAAGGGGACTGCAATTCTTCCTCTGAATAATCCATCTTGATCATACTGAGTTTCAATTCTCAGTCCCCAATGAAGGGGACTGCAATTTGATATAGTTACTAATACTATTGTTACTCAATTTGTTTCAATTCTCAGTCCCCAATGAAGGGGACTGCAATCATAGCTGCTAATTTTTTGTTAATTTCCATCATTTGTTTCAATTCTCAGTCCCCAATGAAGGGGACTGCAATGCTGGATATATTAAAAGAGAATTAATTAGAAATGTTTCAATTCTCAGTCCCCAATGAAGGGGACTGCAATTACAAAAATTAATCGATGAAGGCATAAAATTAGCTGTTTCAATTCTCAGTCCCCAATGAAGGGGACTGCAATGCTGGATATATTAAAAGAGAATTAATTAGAAATGTTTCAATTCTCAGTCCCCAATGAAGGGGACTGCAATTACAAAAATTAATCGATGAAGGCATAAAATTAGCTGTTTCAATTCTCAGTCCCCAATGAAGGGGACTGCAATATTGCAAAGATCAGCAAGAATTAGCTTTAAGATCCGTTTCAATTCTCAGTCCCCAATGAAGGGGACTGCAATCTTCTTCATTAAGTCCATCTACATAATATTGCCCGTTTCAATTCTCAGTCCCCAATGAAGGGGACTGCAATCCTGCAGCAGCTATCGAAAGCGGTAGATATGATAGTTTCAATTCTCAGTCCCCAATGAAGGGGACTGCAATGTTATCCAGTTTAAACCTTCATCACTACTTGATTGTTTCAATTCTCAGTCCCCAATGAAGGGGACTGCAATCTTGATAATTTGGGGTTTATGGTGTATAATAAAGGTTTCAATTCTCAGTCCCCAATGAAGGGGACTGCAATCATTGCTAGCGACCAGCTTTCCATCTGTTTAGGCGTTTCAATTCTCAGTCCCCAATGAAGGGGACTGCAATTACATTATCAAGTTTGTTGCGATAATATAATTTTAGTTTCAATTCTCAGTCCCCAATGAAGGGGACTGCAATAGCAGGCTTGTCAGTTAATTCTTCCATTGTGTCAAGTTTCAATTCTCAGTCCCCAATGAAGGGGACTGCAATTCTAGAAGTTCTGTTTAATTTCCATAATTTATCCGGTTTCAATTCTCAGTCCCCAATGAAGGGGACTGCAATATCCCATATCTAATTCTTCATACATTGCGTTGTAGTTTCAATTCTCAGTCCCCAATGAAGGGGACTGCAATTTATTATGGTCTGAAATTATTTTATTGTATTTAGGGGTGTTTCAATTCTCAGTCCCCAATGAAGGGGACTGCAATATGGTTGTGAAAGAAACATACCGGCAGGCACAAGGATGTTTCAATTCTCAGTCCCCAATGAAGGGGACTGCAATTTAACAATCAGGTTACTGTCAATCATGATACTGCAGTTTCAATTCTCAGTCCCCAATGAAGGGGACTGCAATAAAAGAATTGACAATTACTGAAATAAAAAATAAAGTTTCAATTCTCAGTCCCCAATGAAGGGGACTGCAATTTAGAGTGGAGGAAAACCACGAAGGCCTTTATTTTGTTTCAATTCTCAGTCCCCAATGAAGGGGACTGCAATTTCAAAGAAATTGCAAACAATCCGAATTTAGTAAAAGTTTCAATTCTCAGTCCCCAATGAAGGGGACTGCAATTGTCATTGACTGATTATATAGACTATTCCAGCAGGTTTCAATTCTCAGTCCCCAATGAAGGGGACTGCAATCACAGACAGTTAACGTAATACCAGCCAGCCAGCAGGTTTCAATTCTCAGTCCCCAATGAAGGGGACTGCAATTAAGGAAAAAGTAGATGAAAACGACAAAAAAGAGGTTTCAATTCTCAGTCCCCAATGAAGGGGACTGCAATACCACTTTGTCCTGTTTGTCCAGCGTTGCTAGCTTGTTTCAATTCTCAGTCCCCAATGAAGGGGACTGCAATCTATCCTGCCTTCTTGATTAGCAAGCTCGAAGCTAGTTTCAATTCTCAGTCCCCAATGAAGGGGACTGCAATTAAATCAGGTATTTTCTACGATAATAATCCCAGAGTGGTTTCAATTCTCAGTCCCCAATGAAGGGGACTGCAATGCGCCGGAAAGCTCAGGGAAAAGATTACCATACTTGTTTCAATTCTCAGTCCCCAATGAAGGGGACTGCAATAAAAGGTGTGGATGATGGTTTTCAGTGGTACTGGGTTTCAATTCTCAGTCCCCAATGAAGGGGACTGCAATCCGGTCACAGTTGCAATCATTTTTGCGTTATAAGGTTTCAATTCTCAGTCCCCAATGAAGGGGACTGCAATTAGTGCTGGCCGCAGATGGGAACCAGATAGGTATGTTTCAATTCTCAGTCCCCAATGAAGGGGACTGCAATATTAAATGGGAGTTTAAAGGGGAAAAAGGTAGCGGTGTTTCAATTCTCAGTCCCCAATGAAGGGGACTGCAATTTAATTGTAAAGCGGTTAAACCAGCTAATAAATTTGTTTCAATTCTCAGTCCCCAATGAAGGGGACTGCAATTCTTTTGAATCCGCCAAAAAATTGGTCTATGGAAGGTTTCAATTCTCAGTCCCCAATGAAGGGGACTGCAATTAAAGAGATTGAAATAGTTAACCGCCCTACATGTGTTTCAATTCTCAGTCCCCAATGAAGGGGACTGCAATTTTATACTTGAAGGTAAAGACCCAGGAAGGTATGGGTTTCAATTCTCAGTCCCCAATGAAGGGGACTGCAATATCATTTCTTTATATATAACCTTCCTTTCTTCACTGTTTCAATTCTCAGTCCCCAATGAAGGGGACTGCAATTTAAATATGCAGCTAAAAGAGTACAAGGAGATTGGTTTCAATTCTCAGTCCCCAATGAAGGGGACTGCAATTTGTGCAACCAGATCCAGTTGAGTAGCACTTAACTGTTTCAATTCTCAGTCCCCAATGAAGGGGACTGCAATGTCTGTAAGTCTATTTTTACCTGTAAGAGCATACTGTTTCAATTCTCAGTCCCCAATGAAGGGGACTGCAATTAATGAGAACCGTAAAAAGATACAGGCCCAGCTTGTTTCAATTCTCAGTCCCCAATGAAGGGGACTGCAATTAAAACTTCTGATTTTACAGAGATACGTGATATAAGTTTCAATTCTCAGTCCCCAATGAAGGGGACTGCAATCTTTATTTGACGATCAAAATTTTTTAAATGATAAAGTTTCAATTCTCAGTCCCCAATGAAGGGGACTGCAATAAAAATATTTGAGGCAAAAACTCCAGATGGTCTGGTTTCAATTCTCAGTCCCCAATGAAGGGGACTGCAATTTGAGCCTGTGATCGGAACAATATTACAACAATTAGGTTTCAATTCTCAGTCCCCAATGAAGGGGACTGCAATATTGAAGCTAATCCTACAAGAAAATCTAAAGTTATAGTTTCAATTCTCAGTCCCCAATGAAGGGGACTGCAATATAATGGAAAATATTAAACAAATTAAAAACTGGGTGTTTCAATTCTCAGTCCCCAATGAAGGGGACTGCAATTGATTTTGCCAGGGGAAATGAAGAGGACGAGGTCGTTTCAATTCTCAGTCCCCAATGAAGGGGACTGCAATGGCAGCAGAGAAGTTTATAACAATAGCAATACCACGTTTCAATTCTCAGTCCCCAATGAAGGGGACTGCAATATGACCGATAAAGAAGTTAATAATCTTATAGAAAAAATTGTTTCAATTCTCAGTCCCCAATGAAGGGGACTGCAATTCCAGGGTAGTCGGATATCTTTCTCCGATTTCAGTTTCAATTCTCAGTCCCCAATGAAGGGGACTGCAATCTCAATCTTTTTAGATAGAACAGATCGTTTATTAGTTTCAATTCTCAGTCCCCAATGAAGGGGACTGCAATTTAAGTGTGTAGTTGACGATCAACATAGAGTAGAGGTTTCAATTCTCAGTCCCCAATGAAGGGGACTGCAATATTGGTACTTATCGGACCATTTAGCACACGGCGAGTTTCAATTCTCAGTCCCCAATGAAGGGGACTGCAATATAATAATGGTAGAGATCAGGACCAGATGGAGCAGTTTCAATTCTCAGTCCCCAATGAAGGGGACTGCAATACTGAGTAAGGCGGTTGATATGCTTGAGAGCAGGGTTTCAATTCTCAGTCCCCAATGAAGGGGACTGCAATCAGAGGAGTTAGTGGATTTGTCGATAAATCAGGTAGTTTCAATTCTCAGTCCCCAATGAAGGGGACTGCAATTAAAAAAATTATGCAGGATAAGGATTTAGATATTGTTTCAATTCTCAGTCCCCAATGAAGGGGACTGCAATCAGATGGTAAGACTTCTATTTCAAATGGAATCAAAGTTTCAATTCTCAGTCCCCAATGAAGGGGACTGCAATTCAGCTTGGTGTTGATATCAATTCTACAGTTGGGTTGTTTCAATTCTCAGTCCCCAATGAAGGGGACTGCAATTCCTGATCTTGATCAGCAGACAAAAAATAGATTTGTTTCAATTCTCAGTCCCCAATGAAGGGGACTGCAATGAGAAGGACTATAAATATTTTCATTATCATTATTTGTTTCAATTCTCAGTCCCCAATGAAGGGGACTGCAATCCCGTTACAGTTGCAATCATTTTGGCATTATAAGGTTTCAATTCTCAGTCCCCAATGAAGGGGACTGCAATTTATATCCTCACAACTTCTGTAATTGTAGTTTCCGTTTCAATTCTCAGTCCCCAATGAAGGGGACTGCAATAGAGGAGTTAGTGGATTTGTCGATAAATCCGGTAGTTTCAATTCTCAGTCCCCAATGAAGGGGACTGCAATAATCACCTTCCTTTAATATGCCCAACTATAATCTGTTTCAATTCTCAGTCCCCAATGAAGGGGACTGCAATCCTCTCCTGCCTACCAAGCTCTGTTGTGCCGTTGTTTCAATTCTCAGTCCCCAATGAAGGGGACTGCAATTTAATAATCTCACTAATATGGGAATTAATCAAGGTGTTTCAATTCTCAGTCCCCAATGAAGGGGACTGCAATCAAACAGCCGTATGACTTAATCAAAAAAGAAACTGTTTCAATTCTCAGTCCCCAATGAAGGGGACTGCAATTTTGGCTTTTTAAGGTTGTTATCAACGCAATAACCGTTTCAATTCTCAGTCCCCAATGAAGGGGACTGCAATTTCAGGTATCATTTGCGAACATCCATTAATATGGTTTCAATTCTCAGTCCCCAATGAAGGGGACTGCAATTCTAGCACATTTGGTTATTCTGCAACTACAGGTGGTTTCAATTCTCAGTCCCCAATGAAGGGGACTGCAATAATGATCCGGAAGTGGCAGAAAGACAATTATTAAGTTTCAATTCTCAGTCCCCAATGAAGGGGACTGCAATCCATGGAGGATAAAATAGATGGATGGTTTTTAGGAGTTTCAATTCTCAGTCCCCAATGAAGGGGACTGCAATTTATATACTTTTCTCAATTCGGCTGTAGCATCTTTTGTTTCAATTCTCAGTCCCCAATGAAGGGGACTGCAATTTAGTAGATGTAACATCCAAAATACCATCTACAGTTTCAATTCTCAGTCCCCAATGAAGGGGACTGCAATCCCAACCTCTTGTTTTTTGCTATCCCAACTATATGTTTCAATTCTCAGTCCCCAATGAAGGGGACTGCAATTTTCTCCATATCCCGAACATAGGTATCGGATACTGTTTCAATTCTCAGTCCCCAATGAAGGGGACTGCAATCTCGCAGTGAAAAACATACCTTTGCTGCAGAGATGTTTCAATTCTCAGTCCCCAATGAAGGGGACTGCAATTTAATGCTTCTTACGGCAGGAGAAAAGCTCGCAAGTTTCAATTCTCAGTCCCCAATGAAGGGGACTGCAATTCTATTAGTAACAGCGATTAGGGCTTTATATGAGTTGTTTCAATTCTCAGTCCCCAATGAAGGGGACTGCAATTAAACGGCAATAAGAAAGAGTGTAGTTTAGGCTTTGTTTCAATTCTCAGTCCCCAATGAAGGGGACTGCAATTGGCAAGCTAAAAATGGAGAGTAAAGAACATATGTTTCAATTCTCAGTCCCCAATGAAGGGGACTGCAATCTGGTCATTATTTTCCGCTGCTATGGAGATCAGTGAGTTTCAATTCTCAGTCCCCAATGAAGGGGACTGCAATAAGAATATTCACAACCTGGAGAGGTGGGAATAGATGTTTCAATTCTCAGTCCCCAATGAAGGGGACTGCAATCTTAGATTATGCCGTATCTAATCTTAATGTAAAAAGTTTCAATTCTCAGTCCCCAATGAAGGGGACTGCAATAAAAGAACGATAGGTTACAGAGGTTATGTAACAAATGTTTCAATTCTCAGTCCCCAATGAAGGGGACTGCAATTTTTAATTTAGGAATTAGTGTGTCCCTGACAAAAGTTTCAATTCTCAGTCCCCAATGAAGGGGACTGCAATGTTAATAAATGGAACAGGGATAGAAGAGCCTATTGGTTTCAATTCTCAGTCCCCAATGAAGGGGACTGCAATTTCCGTTCGTCTAATACTGATTTGACTGCTGATTGTTTCAATTCTCAGTCCCCAATGAAGGGGACTGCAATTTCATCGCACCCAGTTAAAATAAATGAAGCTGCAGTTTCAATTCTCAGTCCCCAATGAAGGGGACTGCAATTTCTGTCCTGGACTTCTTCGTAATTTTTTGTCATGTTTCAATTCTCAGTCCCCAATGAAGGGGACTGCAATAGCCTGCTGCATCGGGTCGGTCTGCACACTATCTTGTTTCAATTCTCAGTCCCCAATGAAGGGGACTGCAATCTAAAAACGGTCATTTACCAAAAGGGTGCTATGATGTTTCAATTCTCAGTCCCCAATGAAGGGGACTGCAATTGAGAAAATATGCAAATTGCCAGTAAAACTAGACGAGTTTCAATTCTCAGTCCCCAATGAAGGGGACTGCAATTGTGCTCGTTTAGTTTGCGCAGCTGTGTTAAAAGAAGTTTCAATTCTCAGTCCCCAATGAAGGGGACTGCAATTTTATCATCCTCTACTCTAACAGGTTGTCCTTTCTGTTTCAATTCTCAGTCCCCAATGAAGGGGACTGCAATTATGGATATTAAGTATAAAACAGGCCGTATTGTTGTTTCAATTCTCAGTCCCCAATGAAGGGGACTGCAATCTAATATCAGCATTCCTGCAAAACTACCAATAAAGTTTCAATTCTCAGTCCCCAATGAAGGGGACTGCAATAGGGTGTGTATTACAGTAAAGACTTAAATTTTGTTGTTTCAATTCTCAGTCCCCAATGAAGGGGACTGCAATATAATTTATATGATAAATTACCTAAAATTAAACAGGTTTCAATTCTCAGTCCCCAATGAAGGGGACTGCAATCAATGAAATAACAACTGATTTTGGCAAGATTGATGTTTCAATTCTCAGTCCCCAATGAAGGGGACTGCAATGCAAATTGATTATTTTAATACTAACTTTTATACAAGTTTCAATTCTCAGTCCCCAATGAAGGGGACTGCAATCGGATTATTAGCCGGAGAAGCGGGAGCCGAACATCAGTTTCAATTCTCAGTCCCCAATGAAGGGGACTGCAATATTAATAGTTGCTATCTGCTTTTGAGTAGCTGTTTGTTTCAATTCTCAGTCCCCAATGAAGGGGACTGCAATCTGCTCAAAGATATATGTCAAGATTAATTGAACAGTTTCAATTCTCAGTCCCCAATGAAGGGGACTGCAATTAATAAGGATAACTAGATAACTTTTACACTTTTAATGTTTCAATTCTCAGTCCCCAATGAAGGGGACTGCAATTTTTGGCATTATATCACCTCAACTTCTACTGGCTGTTTCAATTCTCAGTCCCCAATGAAGGGGACTGCAATTTAAGCCAGTTGTTTCTGCTCCAATTTTGACTTGTTTCAATTCTCAGTCCCCAATGAAGGGGACTGCAATTTCTAGTTTGAGCTGCTTAACAAATTCATCTGATAAGTTTCAATTCTCAGTCCCCAATGAAGGGGACTGCAATTCCAGTTGAAAATTAAAGGGGGATATAAAAATGGTTTCAATTCTCAGTCCCCAATGAAGGGGACTGCAATTGGTTAATGCTGATTTAGATAACACAAATACAGTAGTTTCAATTCTCAGTCCCCAATGAAGGGGACTGCAATCAAACACATAATTGTCAACTTGTAGCATCCAATAGTTTCAATTCTCAGTCCCCAATGAAGGGGACTGCAATTAAAGAATTAAATGAGATTAGAGAAGCATGGCATGTTTCAATTCTCAGTCCCCAATGAAGGGGACTGCAATAAAAGGATTTAGGCGAGGCTGGTTAAAACTAGAAGTTTCAATTCTCAGTCCCCAATGAAGGGGACTGCAATACTATAGCAGTAGCTTTTGTGTGCGCATAGATTCGTTTCAATTCTCAGTCCCCAATGAAGGGGACTGCAATAAAAGGATTTAGGCGAGGCTGGTTAAAACTAGAAGTTTCAATTCTCAGTCCCCAATGAAGGGGACTGCAATACTATAGCAGTAGCTTTTGTGTGCGCATAGATTCGTTTCAATTCTCAGTCCCCAATGAAGGGGACTGCAATTTCAAAGCCGGCACAAAAAGTTTTAATGCAGCCAAGTTTCAATTCTCAGTCCCCAATGAAGGGGACTGCAATGCAACGACAAAATGCAGTAGATGCAGTAGATGTAGTTTCAATTCTCAGTCCCCAATGAAGGGGACTGCAATAAAAGATTGCTCCCGTGGTATTCCTGCCAGGTAGGTTTCAATTCTCAGTCCCCAATGAAGGGGACTGCAATTTCTCCATCATAGTTTTTTGTTTTTTTGTCATCTGTTTCAATTCTCAGTCCCCAATGAAGGGGACTGCAATTTGACCTCTGATATCCATTTCTAGCACCTTGTTGTTTCAATTCTCAGTCCCCAATGAAGGGGACTGCAATCACGCCTGCACCTGTTGGCCACCAACTTGTGGGTGGTTTCAATTCTCAGTCCCCAATGAAGGGGACTGCAATCAATAAGATTGTGGAAAAACGTTTAGCCCGGGCAGTTTCAATTCTCAGTCCCCAATGAAGGGGACTGCAATAGAATTTGGATTATATGAGTTCTTTAACTTAGGAGGTTTCAATTCTCAGTCCCCAATGAAGGGGACTGCAATTGGTATCAGCTGTTAACTCCAGCAAGTGCCTGCAGTTTCAATTCTCAGTCCCCAATGAAGGGGACTGCAATTAAATGGTGGTGCTTGGCAGGCACAGACCGTTGGCAGTTTCAATTCTCAGTCCCCAATGAAGGGGACTGCAATGCTGTGCGTCTGATATACCCTTGTTCATGGTTCTGTTTCAATTCTCAGTCCCCAATGAAGGGGACTGCAATTCCAAAGTATGAAGAATACAAGCAAGTTAATGTTGTTTCAATTCTCAGTCCCCAATGAAGGGGACTGCAATACAAGCTATAGATGATTATTTTATGAAGAAAGAAGTTTCAATTCTCAGTCCCCAATGAAGGGGACTGCAATGTGGGAAATTGATTTTATATGATATTGGTCGTGTGTTTCAATTCTCAGTCCCCAATGAAGGGGACTGCAATCTTGAAAAAATCTCAATTGAAATAGAAAGAAGGATAGTTTCAATTCTCAGTCCCCAATGAAGGGGACTGCAATCCGTTGTTCAGTAAATTCATCACCGAGAGCATAAAGTTTCAATTCTCAGTCCCCAATGAAGGGGACTGCAATTTTTGTCCAGGCTAATGATATTAATGAAATTTATAGTTTCAATTCTCAGTCCCCAATGAAGGGGACTGCAATTTAATCTTAATAGTTAATAATCTCTATTTCAAAAGTTTCAATTCTCAGTCCCCAATGAAGGGGACTGCAATAAGAGCAGAGGAAAGAATTTTCTCGAATTGGGTTGTTTCAATTCTCAGTCCCCAATGAAGGGGACTGCAATCCACGGGAGCAATCTTCTATTTGAAAAACTTTGGCGGTTTCAATTCTCAGTCCCCAATGAAGGGGACTGCAATCAGGTCAGCGGACAAATAGACCATAATAAGATAGTTTCAATTCTCAGTCCCCAATGAAGGGGACTGCAATTTATTATAGGTTCCCGGAAGTCGCATAACTCTGGATGTTTCAATTCTCAGTCCCCAATGAAGGGGACTGCAATATTATGGCGAAAAAGATTATCATTTTGATATGAATGTTTCAATTCTCAGTCCCCAATGAAGGGGACTGCAATATAAAATTAATGATCCAGTTATTAGAGACTTTTTCAGTTTCAATTCTCAGTCCCCAATGAAGGGGACTGCAATTTAACATTCTTATGAACATTGCAGGTAATTCAAGGGGGTTTCAATTCTCAGTCCCCAATGAAGGGGACTGCAATATTATATTAGATTATCTTATTAATATTAAGTAGGTGTTTCAATTCTCAGTCCCCAATGAAGGGGACTGCAATGATGAGATTAGTCAAAAGTCAATCAGAAAGCAAAAAGTTTCAATTCTCAGTCCCCAATGAAGGGGACTGCAATAGGACAAAGCAAAGAATATATGGCTGAAATGCAAGAGTTTCAATTCTCAGTCCCCAATGAAGGGGACTGCAATTGTATGAGCATAGATTCCAACAGTCTTGTTATCTGGTTTCAATTCTCAGTCCCCAATGAAGGGGACTGCAATATAATAATCTATTTTTTCTTCCATCTGCTTAGGCGTTTCAATTCTCAGTCCCCAATGAAGGGGACTGCAATCACAGTTGGTGGGGATAGTGGATATAGTTGGGATGTTTCAATTCTCAGTCCCCAATGAAGGGGACTGCAATCAAGTGTTAAAGGAATAGGCCAAAAGACATTGCATAGTTTCAATTCTCAGTCCCCAATGAAGGGGACTGCAATCCGATGGAACATATTAAAATGTGCGAAAAAATGTGGTTTCAATTCTCAGTCCCCAATGAAGGGGACTGCAATAACGGAACAGCTTATGCTCCGGCAATAATGCACTTGTTTCAATTCTCAGTCCCCAATGAAGGGGACTGCAATCAAGTGTGTGCAGCACCCGGCTTCCAACCGTAAAGTTTCAATTCTCAGTCCCCAATGAAGGGGACTGCAATCAAAATGCTTTCCAAGGTTTTCAGGGAACAATGGCTGTTTCAATTCTCAGTCCCCAATGAAGGGGACTGCAATCAATCGATGGCACAGAGGTTAGCCAGTATGTAACAGTTTCAATTCTCAGTCCCCAATGAAGGGGACTGCAATCACAAATCACAGGAATTAATATTTGAGGCTACATCAGTTTCAATTCTCAGTCCCCAATGAAGGGGACTGCAATCCCACACCCGCTACAAAAACAGTTTTCATTCCATCTGTTTCAATTCTCAGTCCCCAATGAAGGGGACTGCAATCCCACTCTGAAGTCTTCCCAGTATTTCTTCTGCGTTTCAATTCTCAGTCCCCAATGAAGGGGACTGCAATCATTCTCAACTTGCTTTTCATTCCACTGTGGATTGTTTCAATTCTCAGTCCCCAATGAAGGGGACTGCAATTGAATGTGATTAACTTTTTTGAAGAGTTATGTGAGTTTCAATTCTCAGTCCCCAATGAAGGGGACTGCAATTCGATAGTATAAGAATAAAAGGTGGTGCTAGATTCTAATGTTTCAATTCTCAGTCCCCAATGAAGGGGACTGCAATCCTATCAGAGTTATCAGAGGTTAAAGGTATAGGCAAGTTTCAATTCTCAGTCCCCAATGAAGGGGACTGCAATTTTTTCCTGCATTTCTATAATGTTAAGCACACTAGTTTCAATTCTCAGTCCCCAATGAAGGGGACTGCAATTAGATGTATTATCTTCTGTGGTTAACACTTATGGTGTTTCAATTCTCAGTCCCCAATGAAGGGGACTGCAATATGGCACAACTGTTAGTAATATGTTTGGTAGCATTGTTTCAATTCTCAGTCCCCAATGAAGGGGACTGCAATAAATTGTTGGTGTGGAGATATTACAAAAGGTGATGTTTCAATTCTCAGTCCCCAATGAAGGGGACTGCAATATAAATGGCGTATGCAACATTAACAGAATTAGCAGAGTTTCAATTCTCAGTCCCCAATGAAGGGGACTGCAATTTTATAGCGACTTTAGATTCATCAGGAATATTAGCGTTTCAATTCTCAGTCCCCAATGAAGGGGACTGCAATATGGAGCTAAAGTTAGATTATCTGGAGATGACATAGTTTCAATTCTCAGTCCCCAATGAAGGGGACTGCAATAGCAGGCTAAATTAGCCCTGTTAAATTAAGATTCATAAAGGTTTTTTTGCGAATATCTATTATCACCTCCACAAAAAATAAAATCATTTTACCTCATCTCCTTTAAATGCTTCTTACATTAGTATTTATAATCTTTTGCGAGAGAGGCAGTAATTTAACAAACACTCCTCTTTCGCAAATTAAATTAACAGTGTATCATTATCATAATCTACAGACTTAAAGTTCCCATGTTCTTCCACATAATTATCTTTTGGAGCAATTATTTTATAGATCCTAATATTATCTTTTTTCTTGTTCATTAACTCCAATACTTCATTTCTCATCATTAGAAATTTTTTATCATCTAATTGAAATTCAAAAACTGATTTTTGAACCCTTTGTCCATAATTTTCACAGGTTTCAGCAACTTTTCTCAACCTTTTTCTACCTTTAGCATTTTCAGTTGAAATATCGTATGCCAGAACATACATCAATTTTATCACACCTTTACTGATAAATAAATGGTGGGTATTCCTCAACATCTCCTCTTAATCTTCTTGCCAATAACCTTGCCTGTATAAAAGGAATTAAACCATAAGGAATTACTCTATCCAAAAGCGGATGTTTAATTTCATTTTGCTTCTTTTCCTGATATTGTTTTATTAATTTTTTCCGAAAATCATCTTTCATTTCTACTGCTCCACCATCTTTAAACTCAAAATCTTCTTTATTAACCTGTTTTCTATTAATCATAGTTAATACTAATCTTTCCACCATTATTGGTCTTAATTCTTCCATTAGATCTAGAGCTAAAGCTGGTTTGCCGGGTCTTATTTCATGCAAAAACCCAATTTGAGGATCCAAACCAACTGCTTCTAAAGCAGTTCTACAATCATGATTTAATATAACATAAAGGTAAGAAAGCATTGCATTAATAATATCCCTGGGAGGTCTTTTAGTCCGTTTTCCGAATTTAAATAAATCATTTTTATTTATAATCATTTCATCAAATACAGAAAAATAATTCTTAGCTGCAATACCTTCAAAACCTCTTACCTGATCAACATTATCGCTGTCATCAATTATGTTCAATATTCTATCTAACTTTGTAGCATTTTTACGAAGTGATTTTTCTGTTTTTTCATCACTAATATCTCTTGCACTTCTTAAGAGCATAGATCTCTGATTATAAATTTTACCTTTAATAAAACTCTGACTTAATTTACATTTTTCATTTTCATCTTTATATTTATCAAATTGTTCAACTCTTAATAAAACATTACCTTTAACAGGCCCGGCCCAATTCCCAATATAACGTCCTGCTCTAGTAACCCTAGTTACTGCAACACCATTTTTTATACACCAATCAAGAGCATAATGACTTATTTTAGACCTTCCAAACAAGATAATACTTCCTAAATGATGTCCTGGTATTCTTATTTTTTCTTTTTTCTCAACTTCAACTATTATTACATCATGTTTTTTTCTTAAATAAGATTCAGGATTAGTAATATATAATGTATTTTTTATGTGGTGAGCCATCATTTTAACTCCTTAAGATAATTTTCTATTCTACTTGCTAAATCAGGTAAACAGTAATCTTTTAGCGAACAATTATTACATCTTTGATCATTTACCGGTTGTGGTGTATTTTTGCTGATTAATAATTCTCTAACAGAAGAAATAGTATCCGTTAATTTCTTTCTTAACTTTTCATCTAAAACAACTTCTCTTCGTTTTCTTGATTTATCATAATAAATATAGCCAGACGTTATTTCTGTAGAAAACATTTCTTCAAGACAGATAGCCTGGGCAGCTAACTGAATATCGTCAGCTAGTTTTTTCTTTTTCTTACCGCTTTTAAATTCAACAGGAATTATTTTATCTCCCTTAAATTCAACAGTATCTGCAACCCCATATAAGCCATATTTTTCTGACCAAAGTGGTAAACTATTTTCCACCTTTTTGTCTTTATTATAATAATTTTTTTCATTATCAACTCTTTTATGAACTATATTGCCTTGAATTGTAAATACATTTTCCTCATAAATTTCTTCAATATGAATCAATGCAAACTGTCTGGGACAATATATATAATGCTGTAAAGCTGATATGGGGATTGAAAATATTTTTTGCCATTCAAAATATTGATTATCCATTTTTATTAATCCAATATTTTAGAAAGTGTAATTTTATCAGGTAAATCATTTTCTATAGATACTTGATAATCATTAAATGCTCTTGGAGTTTCAACATTATCTTTTTTAGAAACCATTATTAAATCAAATAATTTATTTGCAGGAGCATTTCCAGTTTTATCTTCATGTGTAAAGACATATAAACCTCGACAGGCCATCATTCCTCTGCTTGCAGAGCGGTCTAAATCCCACATTTTAACCAATGATTCCCAGAAAATTTCTAAATCCTCTTCTGTTATGCCTGTATTATCTGCAAAATATGGGTTATAAAAACCATGAGCTACATATAAGCCATAAGGAATCATAGTTTTTCTTCCCATTTCAGTTATTTTATTTGAACTCTCACCTTCATCATCAGAACTTTGTTTTCGAGCATCTTCAGGTTTAGTTACTGCTACTCTTGTAATTGATAGATCCATGGGAACTATTGGATCTACAGATCTTGCAAAAGTTAATTGAAATGGCCCCTGAACCTGGCCACAATTAAATTTACTGGTACTCATCACAGCACCAAATGTCCTCACATCATAGAAGTTCTTACACATCCAATCTCTAGCATTATCAATTGAATCACGGTCATTAGCTTTTTCATCTAATTCTAGATCTTGATAAGCAAGTTCCTGCTGATTATATAAAACTCCTTCATTTTCAACATAAATATTCTCATCTTGAGTTAATGCTACCCAGTTTCTAACTTTTCTTTTTAAACTAACATCTGAAACTAATCCCTGCATCGTTTCGGGATCTACTCGCGGTAGATTACCTGCATCCGGATCACCATTTGGATTTCCGTCTTTCACATCAAATATGAGAATAAAATCATGTCTTTTTTCTGGATTACTATAAATCATTTAATTTTCCCCCTCTTTATCTTTTTCTGGACGATATGCTTTCTGCTGATAATATCCAAGTGCAAATAAACCCTGTTCTTTAAGTGATAGTGTTGCCGGAAAATCATTAAGTTCTACCATAATATCTTCCAATTCAGACTGCAGCCAGTAATACATCCCTGTAGTACTTTCTTCTTTCCTTAATTTCGCTAAATGATGCTGGGCTTTTCTAATCAGATTACCAAAAACTGAAGCTGGAGCTGATGAAGCAGTTCCATAATATCGATCGACAATTGTGGATTTAATTCCAGGTAATGCTTTTTTCTGAATAATTTCTATAACACTAAATAGACGACCACATAAATAAGCTGAATTATTCTCTTTTTTATTTAATTTATCTTTCACCTTTATACCCCCTTCAGGATGAGAATTAAAATACATTTTTAACAAAGAAGCTCTTGGTCTAGTTACGCGAAACTCAACATCTGCTTTTATTCGTTTAACTATATTAAATAAAACAGCCTCTACCAGCGAATTTCCCTTAATAGCATATGAAGCTAAAGATTCTGCCACTATTGGTTTAATATCATCGAATTTAAAAGCTGTCTGACTAACTAAACTGTTTATCCCATAATATCTGTCTGATTTATTATCATCCAACTTCATTTCTCTAAAATAATTATTAATATTCTCTTCAACATTTTTAATGGTTGTACTTATCCAATCTCTTACTACAGCCCGGCTGTTATTTGCACTTAAAGCCAGACAATAAAATTCTTCATCATCAATATAAGATTTTTTTCCACTTCTAAATGAGTTCAAAAAATCTCTAAGTTCATTTTCTTCTGGGTTTTCTAATAGTTCAAAACCATTAAACTCCAAATTGTTTTTAGTCCAAAAGATATATAATATATCTCCTATTTTTAAACAATGATCTTTTTTTGCTATTAAATAATTTGCTGCTCTGCCATATTGAGTAGCACATTCGAAACAAATTGAAGCAATATAAGAACCTGATAACCCATATGACTCAAAAGATTTGTGATTAGCTGAAATCAACGAACTTCCACCACTTTGACCTCCAACTCTAAGTAATTTGAATTGTTCAGGATCACGATCTGCTATTACTTTTTCTTGGCCACAAATCAAACATTCGGAAATAAAATCAGATCTTTTTTCATTTGCTACTTTATTTTGTCTTTTCTGCCAAAATTCTTGAATTGAATCAATTTTCAAAGGATCTTTTCCATTGACTCTAAAAGCTATCCAGTTATTATTTTTCAAATCATTTTCTATATGATCTTCAACTTGTGTATTTTCTAGAAATTTAAGTATTGAATAAATTATTTGTTCATTAGTAGCTTGATAACTTTCTAAAATAAGTTTATAAAATTCATTCTTTGTCTTTTTTTGTCTCGGACTTAAACTTTCTTCTTCAATATTACCGAAGACATATGAGGCTTTATCTACTAATAAATGTGGCTTCACTTGACTTGTTCGTCCAATTAAATGATCAGCATAAATAAATATTTTCCCTTCATCACTAACATCAGTAAATCCTAATAATTCTCCTTCTTCATTAATTTCAATTAAATAATCGATAGATCTTTTTTTAAAATGAGGAGGAGGAAAATCTTCAACTGTTTCTGCAAACTCACACAATTTTTCTAATATCATTATAAATTCCTCCAGACTTCTTTATACTTTTCTACAGGAACATTCAGCACACCATTATTTAGTTCTGCATTGAAAAAAACAGGTTTTGCTCTCTCATCATCAATATTATAATTTAAATCAAATAGCATTCTTCCTAATTGGTCAGTATAATCAATAGCTGTTTCAGAACCATCTACTGGAGCAAAAAAAGCTGCAAATTCTCTATTACCTAAAAAAGGTCTTTTATAACAGCTTCCATTATTTACTCTCCTTCTAAACTGATCTCGATATTTGGCAGGATGTTCATTTTTAGCATGCTTTTTTAGTCTGACATTTGCCTCAATTATATAACTCACATCTCTTAAAGCTAGAGTGTTCCTTTGGGTTCTATCTTTATCAGCATAATAATGGTCATGATCTTTCTTTTTCATCCACTGCTTTACACTTCCAGGTGATATTTTGCTTTTTACTTCATTTCTCCTTATAGAAATATGTCTGATTGGATTTAAAACTTGTATTTTTTGAATCACCCAATCAAATTCAGGTTTCCAAAAAATTGACGACAATATCCCACGAGCTGCAGATGGAGTCATTACTTGATAACTGACTCTTTCAACTTTCATATCAGGTCTGGTAAAACAGGCAAATTCTCCCCAGACTTTGACTTTTACAGGATCAAATTTAAAATCTTCCAAGCTTTTTCACCTCCTTATGAAATTATTGTACATAATCATTAAAATTATATCCATCTAATATTATTCCTTCTTTTGTATCATACTTTCCAGTCCAGACATAAACATCTTCCAACAGTTCGTAAAGCATACCCTCTTTTAATAAATCATTTACTTTATATTTTCTAATTGAAATAATATATGGCTGTAATTTACGCCATTCTTCTCGACTGATAAATTCTTTATCTCTGATGACATTTAAATTAACCGGCAGTTGATCAACTATATCGTTATTTTCAATAATAACATTTACCGTATCATCAGGGATGATTTTAAATTGTCTACTTACTTCGCGAAACTTAAAACTTTTTCTTGATTCATTAATTTTCTTCTTATCTAAATTCACATCTTTATATAATGTGTCAAAGTAATCCAGAAAAATTTCTGCTGTCAGTAATTGATCAGGATCATTTAAAAATAATTTACTTTTTGCAGTAGCAGTTTTATAAATTCCCTTTGGTAACTTATTTTCTTGGGGGGTAAAGACAATTACTTTCCCTTTTTTTAGTTTATTTTCTCTATTACATCTTCCGGCAGCCTGCACAATACTGTCAAGTGGAGCCATTGCTCTTAAAACCAGTGGAAAATCAATATCAACTCCTGCTTCTATTAATTGAGTAGAAATCAAGTAACAACTTTCATTATTATCTAATTTTTCTTTCACCTCATTTAAAATAATTTTGCGATGTGCAGAACACATATAAGTTGATAGATGATAAACATTTTCTGTTTTTTTACTTAAGATAGAATAAAGCTCTTTAGCATCATCTTTTGTATTTACTACAGTTAGTGCCTGTTCTTCTTCTAACATTAGTTCAGCTACCTGATTCCAGCTTAATTTCTTTTCAATATAAGTTAGATCATATTCAACTCTTGCTAAATTTCGAAATAAATTATCAGTGTCTGGAACAAGTTCTTCTATATTTTTTATACCATTAAAATTATCTCTATCTCCAAAAGCTGGCTGAGTAGCTGTTGAAAATACAATTGAAGAATTATAATTTTTTACTAATTGTTTTAAAACCTGTAAAATTGAATTTAAATACTCAGGTGGTAAAGTTTGAACTTCATCAAATATAATTACTGAATTTGCTAGATTATGCAATTTCCTTAACTTGCTTGTCTTATGTGAAAATAAACTTTCAAAAAATTGAACAGAAGTTGTCACAACTACTGGCATATCCCAATTTTCAGTTGCCAATTTAATTTTTTCTTTATTATATTCTTCTTCATTTTCGTTAAAATCAAAATTCGAGTGATGCTCTAAAATATTTTCTTCTCCTAAAATTTCTTTATAAGTTTTAGCAGTTTGTTCAATAATATTGGTATATGGTATCACAACAATAACTCTATCCATATTATTAAATTTTGCATGTTTTAATGCAAATCCTAAACCGGTTCTAGTCTTTCCTCCCCCTGTAGGAACTGTTAAACTAAAAAATTTATTTTTCTGTGCTGCTTTATTTAATACTGATTGATAAATATTATTTCTAAAATTATTTAATTTACTATCTTCAGCCTCTTTCATTAATTTATTTTGATTTTCACTAAATTTCTTCCATAATTCTTTAATATCATAATTATTTATATTTCTTAAAGAATATTTATTTAAATCAAAATGTTTTTCTGTATCTAAATAATCTGCATCAACTAAAGAAGAGAACATCATTCTCATAAAAAATTCTAATTCTAAGGGATCATTTTTAATATCAAAATTTATATTTTCATTTTCTTTATATTCTAATTTAATATTATTAGTAAAATTATTTATACTACTTTTTACAAAATCTTTATTTGCTTTTTCTTTTAAACTATTTTTTAAGTCTGTAAGGTTATGTAAACCTGAATGATGTCCAGCAATAAAAAAGGGAAGTATATCTGAAAATTTTATTGATTTGTTTTTTGCAAATATGGCTCCAGCAATAGCATGCTCCACTCCTGAAGAATTATTTTTTAAATAGTCCTGAAATTGATCACTATATTTCCCTAAATCATGCAATAAGCCACTTATATATGCTAAATCTCCCATAGACCATTTATCCGCAAATTTCTTAGCATTATTTGCGGTACCATAAATGTGATCTTTTAAGTCATGAGTTTTCCCTTCATTATTTTTAGTATGAGCAATAAATTTTTCCACTATAACACCTCCAACTTTATCTTACCACATCCCTCTGCCACCACTATGTCGCAAACATCAGTTTTTTTCATAAATTTTACACATTTTTTCTGCTACCTCTGCAACTTCCTGTTTTAATTCTTCAGGTTTTAAGACCTCGGCTTCAGCACCATAACTTAAAATCCATTTTTTTATTTCTTCTCTGCTGGTAGTTCTTACAGAAAATATTATTTCATTATCGGCTAACTTCTTTATTATCTGATTATCAGTCCACTGGTATTCCGGAACAAAGCGGGCGGCTCTGCCTGTAAATTTTACTTCAACATCCAGCTCTTCCTCTCCTTGTTCAACACCCCAGGAATTGTGCAGCTGTTCATCCAGAGAATAATCATTGGGAATAGTATAACTTTCATCAGTAAATTTTATGTTTTTTATTCTGTCAATTCTAAAAGTTCTGATCTCACCACGCAAATTACAAAAAGCAATTAAATATGGTGCACCATTATTAAAAAATATATTATATGGATTTATCTTTCTTGTACTTTTTTCATCTTTTCCCAGAGCATAATAATCGATTATTATGCTCTCCTGTTTTTCAATAGATTTTTTTATCAGCTTAAATTTTTGCCTGTGTTCTTTTAAATCAACAAATGGATCAGAAATTATCTCATAACTATTTATGTAAGTACCCAGACTCCCTTTTATATATTCAGGTAGTGAATTAATAACTTTTGCTAATGCAGACTCCAGCTCCTTTTTCATAGGAAAATTCTTATTTTTATATTCTTTTGCTGCCAGCATAATAGCTTCGGTTTCTTCTTTGTTTAAATTGGGACTTTCTAATCTAAATGTCTCCAGTATTTTATACTCTTTTAAATGTCTGTCATAATATATTGGAATGCCGAGTTCTTCCATAATTTTCTTATCTCTATGAAAAGTACGGGCAGAAATATCAAAAGTCTCTGTAATTTTATTAACATCCCATCTGCCATATGGCTGTCTTAGCAACATAATCATCTTAATTATACGAAATACCCTGTTTGTTTCTGTCAATAATATCCTCTCCTAAAAAATAATAGTTTCCATATATTTTTATATTTCGGTAAATATAATCTAATTCCCTTTTATTTATCAAAATAAATGCTGATTTTTCTTAAAAATTACTTTTTTCATTTAGGACATTTGTCCGGTTCTATTACCCTACCTAATTTTAAATAAAATCTAGTTATTTTTTCCTTTTTAAAGGATTTTGGCACTAATTATAGAATATAAATATATATTGAGATTGATAATTAAGGAGGTTTTATAAATGCTGGTACAGGAAATAATGACTAAAGATCCAGTAATAATTGAAGTAGATAGTGATGTAAACGAAGCAGCAAGACTTCTTTCCTATTACAATATAGGGCGGCTTCTTGTCGTCAAAGATAATGAACTTGTTGGTATTGTTACAGATGGTGATCTAATGATTGAGCACGACAGAGATATGCCAATTAAAGATTTTATGTCAGAAAATTTAATAACAGTTAAAGAAGATGACACTATTGCTGAAGCAGCCAGAATTTTAAAAGAAAATGAAATTAGTGGTATGCCTGTTGTAAATGAAGAAGGTCATCTGGCTGGAATTATTACAGTTGAAGATATAGTATACCGTTATGTTGCAGAAAAATAAATTTATATAAACGGTAAAATACGGGGGAGGGGACAAAATGGCAAAAATTGCAGTGGGGGCAATCTGTAATTATTTGAACTCCATTCATCCATTTATTGATTTTATTGCTAATGCAAGAGCTCACGGCTATGAACCAGAAAAACTAATAGTCTGCTATTCTCATGGTTATAAATCTGAAGTAGTAGAAAGGCTGCGCCAGACTATTAAACTGGATCTTGTTCAGATGAACTATGATCCAGAATTTAATTATAAGCTCAAAAGATATGGATTAACTAAAAAAGAAATTAACTTTTTTCTGCGCACACCAGAATTTGACTATCACCAGCTAATACCATATGGAAAACGTAGAAATTTAGTAATCCTACAAAGTTTAATATCTGAGCCAAAGCTAGACTACCTTTTCTTTATTGATACAGATGTTAAACCATGTCTTTTAACTTCCAGAAATGGAAATTTTGCAGCCATAAACTTTTTCGGCAGGCATCTGGAATATCTGGAAAAAGAAAATGTAGTGGTAACAACAAGTGATTACTCCGGTTATTATATTATACCTCCACTTAAGTTTAAAAAAAGAAAAGAACTTTTAAAAGGCCTTCAGAAAGAAGAAGCTTTAGAAAAAATAAAAAATACTAAAAATAATATTACAACAGCAGATATTTATCAGAATAATATTAGAGAAACCAATAAAATTCTCGGCGGCAATCATGCCATAGATTTAAAATTCAGCAGTATTCTTCCTCCTTTTTATTCTACAAGCTATTATTTTAATGGAGAACTTTTTTTAGGTCGCGGAGAAGATACACTGCTGGGTCTGGAAATACCTGATGGAAAACATAAAATTATAGATATAGATACACATATTTTTCATGATACCTATGATAACTTTCCAAAAGAACCAGATATATCTGATGCAGATATTCAGGAAAGATTATTTTATGCCTGTACAGGCTGGCTGGGGAGAAATCCATTTTTAAACTGGTATCTAAAAAAATATGGATATATCTCATCTTCAGAGTTTAAAAAAAGACACAGAGAACAAAAATTAGCCCTTCAGGCTGGGGCACCAGCACTGGCAGAATACACTGGTAACGATAATTTTAAACTGCTGCCTGATATTTTTTCGAGTGCGTGGATGCAGTTAGATCAGATGGTGGAAAATTATGAAAATACAGTTGAAAACTGGCAGGCTGTTATAAAAAAAATTACAGAAAGGAGAGAAAATCAATGAAAGTACTTCTCATAAATCATTTTCCTTTAGAAGGGTCAGGCAGCGGTGTTTATACAAAAAATATAGCTTTTCGCCTGATTGAAAAAGGACATGATGTTAAGGTAATAGTTGTTGATAATGAAATAAATAATAATTATAACTTTCCTGTCAGAACAATTATGCACTATAATTTCCCCTGTTTTACTACACATCCAAAAAGCAGTAATCAGTTCTATAATTTAACAAGACAGGAAATGAACGACTATCTGATGCGTTTTATAGATACAGTGGTTGAAGAAGCAGAAACTTTTAAACCTGATGTTATTCACTGTCAGCACCTCTGGGTGGCACCATATGCCACTATGCAGACAAACATTCCCTATGTTGTTACAGCACATGGAACAGATATTAAAGGCTACAAAAAAGATAAAAGATACCGCCACATAGCTCTGCAGGGGGCCTCACATGCAGATAAAATAATTACCATCTCAGATCAGGTACACAGTGATGTTAAAAAATATTATTTTATTAAAGAGGAAAAACTGCAGAAAATATTAAATGGTGTAGATGAAAAATTATTTAAACCCCAAAAAATTGACAGGCTTAAGCTGCTCAAAAAATATATTAAAATCGATGAAGAACCTCAATATCTGATTACATTTGTAGGTAAGTTGACTCACTTTAAAGGAGTGGATCTGCTGATAAAAGCAGCTGAAAAATACGAAAGGGAATTTGAAGATATAGTAACATTAATTATTGGAAATGGAGAGTTGAGAAAAGAGCTGGAATCTCAGGTGGATGAACTTGAACTTAAAAATGTATATTTTTTAGGTAACTTACCCCAGCAGGAACTGCCCAAACTTTACAGCAGTGCCGATCTATCTGTTGTACCATCCAGAGTTGAGCCTTTTGGACTTGTCGCAGTAGAAGCACTTGCCTGCGGCACTCCAGTCATAGCGTCCAGAGCAGGTGGACTGCCTGACTTTATAAATGAAGATGTGGGCAGACTTTTTAAAATGGATGATTACAGTGATCTGGCTGAAAAAATAATTGCATCTCTCAAAGAAAATGATAAAGAGAAAAAAGGTCAGAAAGCAGCTGAATATGCAGTAAATAATTTTTCCTGGTCCAGAGTTATTGATGAATTAATAGATGTTTACAACGACATTATCAGCTGAGGAGGTATAATAATATATGAAAACAATTATGGTTATACCAACATATTGGGGCCGGCATTCAGAAATAGGCTGGCAGATGGGAGATGAAATTTATGACCACCCTACTCCTATTGATCAGGAAGGTACACTGGGAAGAACCCTGGACAGTATGCAGGTAATAGAAAATAAAGATTATGAACTAATTATCCTGGTAGCAGTAACAACACCTGAACTGCAGGAAGAAGCTTATAAAAAAGTTTCTCAAATAGTATCAGAACACAGACCATCGGTTAAAACTTATGTAATTGGGGACAGCCATCTGTCAGAGATAAAGAGGGAATACAGACGATTAAGTGAAATAAATACTTCTATTCTTTCTCTAAAAGGATATTCTAACATTAGAAATATGTGCTTATATACTGCATATATTCTGGAAGCTGATACAGCAGTATTAATAGATGATGACGAAATATTTGAAGACCCAGAATTTATGGATAAAGCAGTTGAATTTATAGGAGGAAGGCTCTACGGTCAAACAGTTGATGCTGTAGCAGGTTATTATCTTAACAAAAAAAATGAATATTATGATGATGTAGAGATTGAACCCTGGATGACCTTCTGGAACAGATTTGGCAGTAAAACCAAAGCTTTTGATAAAATAATAGGTAGTGAACCCAGACTGAAGAAAACCCCCTTTGCTTTTGGAGGATTGATGGTTATTCACCGCAATCTATTTAAAATTGTACCCTTTGATCCAGAAATGACACGCGGTGAAGATATCGATTATGTAATAAACTCAAGGATGTTTGGCTTCAACTTTTTTCTCGACAATACCCTTTCTATTAAACATCTTCCCCCAGCCAAAAACCATGCTGTCTGGCAGAGGCTGCGCCAGGATATCTACAGATTTTTCTATGAAAAAGCAAAAATAGAAGGCCAGGAAGAGCGTCCCAATATGATTAAGATAGAGCCAGAAGATTTTGACCCTTATCCAGGTGAATTTATGAAACCAGACCTTGAAGATAAAGTTACAAAAACAAATCTCATTTTATCTCTCGACTACCTCACAAGAGAACAGGTAGAAAATGCTAAAGCTTCTATTAAAAATATTTATATTTCCAAATATGATGCTGTTCCAGAATATAATGTTTTTAAAAAATATCTTGAAGTACAAAAAAATTGGCGTGAACTTCTCAATTTTGCCAGAGATAATTCTTATACTTTAAATAAAATATTCAAAAAAACACAACTAAGATACAAAAAAGACGATTTAGATGCTGCTGTAGAAACTAATTTTACCAGCCTAAACCTGGATCTTTTTCAGGAACTTTCCGAAGAAGAAGAGATGTATTTGATAAACATCTCAGAGATCAAACAGTTTAACCCTGATGAAATAATAATTAACAGTGATGATATCAACAACACACTCTATATCATTCTATCAGGCAAAGTCAAAATTTCTGAAAACAGTGAAAATGGACATGAAGAAATAGAACTGGCTGAAATGAATCCCGGTGACTTTTTCGGATTAACATCTCTAATAGCAGAAAACAACACCCCTTATATGATGGATATAAAAGCAGTTGAACCTGTAACACTGATCAGCTTTAACAGGAAAGATCTTATGGAATTTTTTAACACATTTCATGAATCAAGTATAAAACTGCTTCTTTATTTTATGGAAAAATTAAATGAGCATCTGAAATTAATTACCGACCTTTATGCAGAGTCACAGCATAAAACACAGGATATACAGTCTGCTATAAAAAATGGTGATTAATATAATTTTTTAAGAAACCACATGCAGCGCAGAAGAGTGCAGGTTAACCTGCACTCTTTTGTCATTATTAGCATTATTTTATTATATATAAAATTTATCACAATTCCCAAAATAATAATGCTAAATTTTCAATTCCACAAATTTAATTTTTTAAATCAAGTACATATTCTACTCAAGCCAGCCTCTGCTTTTCATTGCTTCAGTTAAACGCTCTATCGCAACAATATAGGCTGCTATACGCATAGTTACATCTCTCTCTTCTTTCATCTTAAACACTTTTGAAAACGCATCAACCATTATCTTTTCTAATTTAGAATCAACTTCATCTCTGGTCCAGTAGTAGTGATAAAGATTCTGCACCCATTCAAAATAAGAAACTGTAACACCACCTGAGTTAGCAAGTATATCAGGAATAACAGTAATTCCTCTCTCCTGGAGAATCTTATCTGCTTCAGGTGTTGTAGGCCCATTAGCGGCTTCTATAATATAATCGGCTTTAATTTTTCTGGCGACTTCTGGAGTGATTTGATTTTCCAGTGCAGCTGGAACAAGAATATCACAGTCAAGAGAAAAAATTTCTTCATTTTCTATAACCTGAGAGTTTTCATAATCACAAACCTGCTTACCTTCTTTTTTGAGTTCATTTAAGTGACAGGGTTCTAATCCATCTGGATTATATACTCCACCATAGACCTCATTAACTGCTACAATCTTACAGCCCAGGTCATGCAGAAATTCAGCAGTAAAACTGCCAACATTGCCATACCCCTGCACAACAACTCGGGCGCCATCCAAATCTATATTAAAAGCTTTAGACATTTCTCTGGCCACATACATTAGTCCTTTTGCAGTTGCAGAGTCACGCCCAAATGAACCTCCTAAAACAATTGGTTTACCAGTCACAAGACCAGGAGAGTTTACTCCTTTAAGCTGAGAAAACTCATCCATAAACCAGCTCATAACCTGTGGATTTGTATAAACATCAGGAGCAGGAATATCCTTATCAGGACCAATAAGAGGAGCTATAGCTCTAATAAAGCCTCTGCTCAGTCTTTCCAGTTCTCCCTGACTCATACTCAACGGATCACATTCAACTCCTCCTTTGGCACCCCCAAAAGGAATACCTACAAGCGAACATTTAAACGTCATCCAGGATGCAAGTGCTTTAACTTCATTTTCATCCACCTGAGGATGAAAACGAATTCCCCCCTTGGTCGGGCCAAGAACATCATTATGCTGGCACCTCATTCCTTTAAATATTTTTACTTTTCCACTGTCCATACGGACAGGTATTGATACTTTGAGAGTTCTTATAGGTTCCTGTAAAAGTTCCCGTACCTGTTGATCTAAACCCAATTGATCTGCTGCCTCATTCAGCTGTTTTACAACCGAATCATAAACACTAATGTCATCTGACATAAAATAAATACCTCCCAGAATAAATTAATAATAATAACTTACTGTTAAATATTTTCTCCACCTGAAAGGCATCTCCTGTATCACATTTTTTTGCTTTTCTATCTATTTTTGTTAAAAACATCTCAAATTTTAAAAATACAATTATGATTTGAAATTTAGCACAAAATTGTGCAGATTTAAAATCCTTTTTGTCCGAAGTTCTCTGTTCTATATTTACTGGGCGGCATATTAACAAATTCTTTAAAAACTCTGGTAAAATAATTTGGTGTATTAAAACCAACTTTAAAGGCTATTTCTGATATGTTTAAATTTGTTTCTTTAAGCAGTTCTTTAGCTTTCCTTATTCTGAGGCGGTTTAAATATGTAATAAAATTTTCTCCAACTTCTTCTTTAAAAAGGTGGCTGAAATAATAAAAACTCAGCCCAATTTCATCAGCTACTTCCTCCAAAGTTAGATCTCTGTTATAATTATCTTCCATATAAAGCAGTGCTCGCCTAATCTGTTTCTGATCTTTAAGTACATTACCACTTCTTCTGATAATATCTATCACTCTTGTTGATAATCTTTCTATTAGTACAAAAAGTTCATCCTCTGTCGCCAAACCAATAATTTTTTCTACATACTGATAGTAATTATCCAAAAATCTACCTGAATCAACAAGATCTTCTTCCAATTTTTTAATCAGATCATTTATAAATTCCATTACTGTAAGCTTTATTTTGTCCGGCTGAATTTTTTCTCTACATATATTTACAACAATTGATTTCATAATACCCGGAATTAAATCATCATTACCCCTGTCTATATTCTCGAATAGTTCCTCTTCTAAATCCAGAAAATTTTCTTTTTCATCTCGACTGCCGGCAGGTAAAAAAAGCTCTTCAATATGAGCTACTTCTTTCTGCTGAAAGGCAGCTGTTTCACAAACATCTGCTGCTTCTCTGTAAGAGAATAAAAGTCCTTTAATTTTTTCATAGCTTCTTCCTATTCCACATGTAAATTTCCAGCCTTTTTCTGCTTTTAATCTATCCAGGATAGTCCTTACAAAGTTCAGGCTTTGTTGATAGCTTTCATTTGAAGGTGAAAGTACCTCATTTTTGAAAAATAATACAAAATAACCGGGATATATATTGGAAACAGCCAGCTCTATATTTTCTTCTCTACCTGTATTTTTTATTATTTGTATAATCTCATTTTCTTCATCTCTTCTGGTAAAATTACTTTTTTTATAATAATCAGCCTCTGATGATAGTTTAAATACAACTGCAGTATTTAAAGGTAGTTCATATGTCATCAAATCTGCATTATCCAGCAGGTGCGAAAATTTACTGGAATATCCTAAAAGTAAATCATTTATTATTGATAATTCTCTTTCAAATTGTCTGTCATACATTTTTATCCATCCTTTTATTTCCTTCCTTTACCATAATCATTTACTTCCGTAAAATCTTCAGAGCATGAGTAAAAGTTAAAGATTGTCTTTTTTAAAATTCTCTCATCATAGTTTTCTTCCCATTTTCTCTCCTATTTACACAAGTAAAGAGGCAGTTTAAACTGCCTCTTTAATTAATTTAATTATACATTTTTTATAATATACTTTCAATAGGATTATGCATCATACAGAGAAAAAATGTTATTTCTCTTCAATTCTCTTCCATAACGCAGATCCTCACGCAGTTCATTTAAATAACTATCAATCTCTTTTAGTTCTTTTAACATAGATTTTTCTTTTTCTGATGTTTTGATAATATCTGCTATTCCACCATTATTGATAATTATTCTTCTATCACCCATCAGTGCCAGTATTGGGTCATGAGTTGCCATCAGAACAATTTTTTCTTCTCCAACAAGCAGTTTTAGTGCTTTTTCTCTATTAATTCCGGCATTTTCTATTTCATCGATTAATATTATCGGAGATGAACTCAAAATAGCTGTATCAGCTATCATTAATGCCCGGGACTGCCCACCACTTAAACCCGTTATCTGAGCTCCAGGGGAGAATTTTTCACCTGCAAGCCTATTTGCTTCTTCTATTATTCTTTCCACTACCTGATCTTCATTTTCTATCAATCGGCTCTCCGCATGAAGGTGCAAAAACTCTTCAACAGAAAGATCCATAACAAAGTTCATATTTTGAGACAGCTGTGCAACTAATTTTTTGCCTCCGGAAAATCTCCATTTTTTGTCAGCTTTTTCTCCATTTATTAAAATATGTCTTCCAGTTGGGGTATCTCCACTGGCAGTCCATTCTATATCTGCCAGCAGGCGGCTTTTCCCCGATCCTGTTGGTCCAACAATTGAAATAATCTCTCCATTTTTAATAGTTAATTTTTCGTATTTTTCTGCATATCCTTCTTTATCTTTACCTGGAAGAATTGATAAATTTTTTACAGTGTTGTCTTCTACTCCCAAAAATTCCTGCATGTTTTTTATATATTGAATCAGTTTTTCAGCAGTCTCATCTTCAGAATAAACAATATCTTCCCTTTCAATACTGCTTATGTTTTTAAATATCTCATTCAATGTCTGAGATTTATTCTCAATTGGAATTTCCTGTTCTTTAAAAAAATTTTCGGTATATGGATATTTCTTAATAATCTCTTCTATACTTGTATTTTTTATCTCTATTTTACTATACACCACTATCACCCAAATCTATTTTTCTTACATTACCCAGCTGATGTTCTTCTCCTATTCTAGTTTCACCCAGACAGTAAGAACACATAGCAGAAGGCATAGAAAATCTTAATTTTTTACCTTTTACCGTATTGATATCTTCATCTTCATCAAACAATAGGGTTGAAAATTCAAAAGAACCCTGGCCTGTCAATCCATTTACATGCATTACGAGTGCATCAGGGTTAACAGTATTTACCTTTGATGCAAACACTTCTCTTTCCGCCTGTGAAACAATATCTCCTTTAGTTATAACAACCATATCTGCAGTTTTAAGCATTGGGCCTATTTTGCGTGGTGTATTAATTCCGCTTAAATTATCTATTACACAGACTGCTTTGACATCCTTTATATATGGGGAACATCGATTACATAATCCGGCACTTTCAGTGATAAGTAAATCAAGCTCTTTATCCAAGCCCCACTGCACTACTTCTTCTATATTGCTGACAAAATAATGATCAGGACACAGTGAACCTGATAAACCTTTTTTTACAGGAACACCCACTTTTTTATAAAGTAAGTCATCATCAGTATAAAGGCAGTCAAATTTAACAACACCTACCTTTAAACCTCTGTCATGTAGTGATTCAATTGTTTTTAAAATTACAGCAGTTTTACCAGAAGATGGTGGTCCAGAAAAAGTTACTAAATTCATCCTACCAGCACACCTCCAGCAGTTTTTGTAAATTCATTTTCCAGCTCTTTAAGCAGCTGACCGGGATCACTGCTGCGCAGAAAATCCCAGCCCGGCCACATAAAATCTGCACCTTCTGGAAGATTATTATTAATTCCCGGAAGAACACTGGGAAAGAGACCCTGCTCGGAAAGAATTTTGCCGATTTTTACTGAAGAAAGAAGGTCAATTAATGGTTTAATTCTATCAGCATTTTTCTTTTTGCTCAGCATAAAGATTGGACTTATAATCGCACCATCTTCAGGCCAGACAAATTTCATGTGAGAAAATCTCTTTGCCATTCTGGTAAAAAAGTACGGCATTATAGTAACTGCAGGCTGATCTTCGTCTTTTCTTCCACCTTCTTTAACCATCTGTGCTGGGTGCAGAGATTTTTTCATAGATCTGCCCAATCTTAAAATAGATTCCCGACCATACTTTTTGTAGAGATTAAGCAGAATTGCATTAAATAAATCAAAGTCACTTACCGGAAGACTGACACTATCAGTAAATTCTTCAGAAAGTATATCTTTCCATGTTTTGGGTATATCTCTACCTCCCAGCTCTTCCATATTAACAATAAATACTGCAGGCACAACCCCTATTACTGAATAGTCCCCTTCAGGATCCAGCAGATCAATATTATTATCTTTAAAATCTTTATTTAAATCATTAATCCCACTTAAATCTTTAAATACTCCCTGCCTTCTATATTTATCTATTAAATTTTTGTCAAAGAAAAGATCAAAACCAGCGGAAATAAATATATCCGAAATTTCTTCTTCACTATCAATTTTTAATAATCCTTTTTTTAGCCAGTCGAGCCCCTGAGAAGCAGACTTTAGGTTTAGCGAAAGAGGATAATTCAGATCATCAGCCAGCTTCTCCAGTTCTTCAAATATAGGTATTTTAACCGGACAGGGTAATAACCCTTCAACTCTTATCTGATCAGCAGTATTTTGAGCCTTTTTTCCTATAAAGTTATCACTTTCTATTTTTTCTATTAAAATATCTTCTAACTTATCCAGATTGATCTGCTTTATTTCTGCCGCCTGTTTAAGAGTAATCATCCTACCAAAACTTTTCCTTTTTTCTTTATCAGCCAGCTGTTCAAAACCTCTGTTTACCAGTACTGATATCAGTTCAGGATACTGTCGGCATATTTCTGCTAAATTATCATCTCGAGAAAAATATTTATTGCTCATTTTTATCACTCCTGCTTTGTTTTAAAATAATTTTAAAATCTGTAAAACCAATTATATAACTGCATATATTTAAACACAAAATGTAATATTATTATTCAATATCAATCAATTTTGCTTACAATATAAAGTTTAGCATTTAACTCAACTTTAATCTGTGACTTATGTCACCTAATTCCTTGTAATTTTAAAAAAAATTGATTATCATATTATATAGAATATAATATGTTAGTAGAGGTGAAATTAATGTCGATAAAAAATAATGTGCCTTTTTTTAGTCTTTTATCAGAAGATGAATTGAAAGTTATAAATAGTATTGCATCCGAAAAAAAGTATAAAAAAGGTGAATACATTTTTTTTGAAGGAGAAACAGGCAGCAAATTCTTTGTTATCAAATCCGGCCAGGTCAAACTGGTAAAGATGATTGAAAATGGAGATGAACAAATATTAAATATTTTCTCCAATAATGATATAATTGCTGAAATAGTTGCTTTTGACAGGGGAAATTATCCTGCCAGTGCAGTAACAATGAAAAAAACTGATTTGATAATTTTTAATCAGGCTGATTTAGAAAATGTAATTATGGAAAATCCCGCTATTGGAATTAAACTGCTGCAGGAAATGAGCACCAGATTGCGCAGAGCACAGCAAAATGTAAGAGATATTGCTTTAAAAGACAGTTCTGGAAAAATGGCCAGCCTGCTGACTTTTTTATCTCAAAAATATGGTATAGAAAAAAATGGAAATATAATTCTTGATATACCTCTTACACAGCAGGAACTTGCCAGTATGATCGGCAGCAGCCGTGAAACTGTTTCCAGAATGCTGAGCCGGTTTGAAAGTGAAGGGATTATAAAAACCTCCAGAAAAAAAATAATAATATATAAACCAGAAGAATTGAAAAATTATCATTAAAAAACAGCCCTCGAGGGCTGTTTTTCTACCTTTATATTTCTTTCACCATTTTCTACAAAAAAATTTGTATCAGTATATATAACTTCTACTTTTTATTTAAACTTTAATCGGATAGGTTGTTGATAACCATTCACTCAATCTTTCCATTACAAACGTTATATCTACATCTATTTCTATTTTTAATATGCCGGCAGCTGTCATAAATCTCATTCCACTCCACAGAATATAATTTCACCTATCATTTATTTTAATTTTCGAAGTTTTATTCAATTATTTTAGCTAGGCTTTCAGCCATATCAGTCATTTCAACTGCTGCATTTTGAAGTTTTTCTGTTATAATCTTTTCGTTTTCTGTAAATTTAACAACTCTCTCGTTCATAACTTTAATATTAATTCGAGTATTTTCAGTTGCTTCATTAAGATTATTAATAAATCCTGTTATCTCCTTAACTGAAGATCCTGTCTCATCTGCTAGTTTTCTTATTTCATCTGCAACTACATTAAATCCATTTGCTTTTACATCTGCTCTTGCCGCTTCTATTGCGGCATTTAATCCCAGCATCTTTGTCTGATCAGAAACTGTTTTAATAAATTTTACTATATCATTTGTTTTCTGAAGGTTTGTTTTACTGCTTTCTGAGGCAGATCTTAATTTCTCTGCTGTCTCATCCAGATCCTTTATATTTTTTTGGTTGAGGCTGCTGATTTCCTCAATTGTACTCCCAATATCACCGGCAAGTCGACTGAGTTTATCTGCTTCTTCTTCCATTTTTTGTATCATATCTTCTCTGGAATTAACAATTTTAAAAAGAATTAAAGCAGTTTCTGAATCAATAATCTTTGTTTCTGCATCTGCTGATTCTTTCACCAATTCTGACAGCTTTCTATTTCCAGTGACCTCTAAAATTACTTTTTCTCCTTTTAAATTTAAAAGATCATTAAAATCATCATAAACAGGAATACTATTTTCTTTTGCTTTAATAATTCCTGGAGCAGAAAAATCTGAATCACAAACTCCAATGATATTTATGTCATCCATATTCAAAAAAGTATCTAAAATAGAGACTCCACCAGAACCTGCACCAATTATTCCAATATTAAGCATAAAACCCCTCCGCATTCCAAATTATAGTTGGATTTATTATTTTTACCAGACTAATGCAATATTATCCTCTTTATTAAATATATAACTTTTTACCTAAAAAATCAATAATTTGAACCGAGATTTTTTTCAATTAAATCAAATTATATAATAATATGTAACAAAACCATCCCTTTTTATTGGTATTTAAATGATCTTATTGTTTACTATTATACAATAATTAGGTATGTTTTTCTATTTTCTATAAGTAAATATATGTTTAATAATATCAACTAAAAAAAGACCTGCCGGCAATATGCTGACAGGCCTTAAATAGTCAATCATTATTAAAATTCTTATTCACCAGCCATAATAGCTGCAGCATCTTCTTTAACATCACCGGTTGGCTTAATATCAAACTTATCAACCAGTACATTTAATACATTCTCTGATATAAATGCTGGCAGTGTGGGTCCTAGACGAATTCCTTTGATCCCCAGAGATAGCAGTGCAAGTAATACTGCTACAGCTTTCTGCTCATACCAGGCAATATCATAAGAAATTGGTAAATCATTGATATCATCTACATCCATAGCTTCTTTAAGCTGTAAAGCAATATAAGCTAAGGAATAAGAGTCATTACACTGACCGGCATCTAATACTCTTGGAATTCCACCAATATCTCCCAGATCAAGCTTGTTGTAGCGGTACTTAGCACAGCCAGCTGTTAGAATCACAGCATCTTCGGGTAATTCTTTAGCCACATCTGTAAAGTATTCTCTGGATTTAAAGCGGCCATCACAGCCAGCCATTACTACAAAGCGTCCTATATCTCCATTTTTTACAGCCTCAATTACCTTGTCAGCTACACTCATTACAGTGTTGCGGGCATAACCACCAGGTATTGTACCTTCTTCTAACTGAACTGGTGAATCACAAGTTTTAGCCAATTTGATCAGTTCAGAAAAATCTTTGCTTTCTCCTTTTTTACGATCAGGAATATGGGTTACCTCAGGATATCCTGCCATTCCTGTTGTAAATATTCTATCTTTATAAGAATCTTTAACAGGTGTAATACAGTTTGTTGTCATAAGAATTGGACCATTAAATGATTCAAATTCTTTATCCTGATGCCACCATGAACCACCATAATTACCTACAAAATGATCATATTTTTTGAATGCTGGATATGAGTTAGCTGGCAGCATTTCTCCATGTGTATAAACATCTATACCAGTACCCTCAGTCTGCTCTAATAATTCTTCCATATCTTTTAGATCATGACCACTGATTAAAATACCAGGGTTATCACTAACTCCAATATTTACATCTGTTGGCTCCGGATGTCCATAAGTTGAAGTATTTGCTTCATCAAGTATAGCCATTGTCTCTACAGCCATTTCTCCGGTTTCCATAACCAGACCAACCAGATCATCTACACTTAAACTGTCATCAGTAGTGGCTGCCAGGCATTTTTGTGTAAACTTATCTATTTCCTCTTTATGTTTGCCCAGAATTCTGGCATGATCTCCATAAGCTGCAATACCCTTGAGTCCATATGTAGCCAGTTCTCTTAGAGATCTTACATCTACATCTTCTGTTTCCAGCACACCTATATTTTCACCTTTGCTGTAAAAGTCTTCAGCACTATCACTGTACCATGTACAGTGTTCGGGCAGATCTCCATCAAATTCTTTGCCATGATTTTCTTTATATGTTTTTTCAAATTTTGCTTTAACTTCATCTCGCAATGCAAAAGCCTCTTCAATTAAGTCTTCAAATCTTTCTGGATTAAAGTTTACGTTTGTTACTGTTGCAAATAGACCTTCCATAATAAATGGAGCTGTTTTTTTAGAAACCTCCACACCTTCTTCTTCAGCCTTTTCGGCATAAACAGAAATACCCTTGAGCACAAATATCAATAAATCCTGTAAATTTGCAACATCTGCATCTTTCCCACAGACACCTCTTGCTGTACAGCCTTCATTTCTAGCTGTTTCCTGACACTGATAACAAAACATTGACATAATATATTCCTCCCTTTTAAAAATAATCCATTATGGACTAAAAAATTTTAATCCATAAATTTAAAAAAAACAGACAAAATCAAGTACCTCAGTCAAGTATAATTATATATTAGTCAATATTATATTCTATGAGCTATATCACATAAGCATATATTACACTATTTTTTCTTTGCAGTTTTAAAATATCCCCCTCTAGTAGAACGCGAATCCAGAATATTGACAAATGATTCAGGTTCACAATCATCAATAATTTCGAAAAAATGCCTTAAATTTTTTCTTTCCAGTGTTACAAAAAGTATTTTTTTCTTCCCTTTTTTCCCTTCACCATCTACAACAGTTACTCCATATCCTTCTCCTCTCATTTGTTCTATCATTTCACAACTTGTATTGGATGTTATTACATTAACAGTTACCTGCCCAATAGCAACTTTTTCTTCAAGCAGACTTCCAACAAAATTACCTACTGCAAAACCCAGTGCATATACAATTAAATTAAATGGATTGTCAAGGGTTGTAACTACTCTATTTAAGGCAATAATATATACTATCACCTCAACAAAACCAATTAATGCTGCATATAATCTCTGAGATTTAAATATCATAAGAACCCGCATTGTACCTAAAGATACGTCG
This sequence comes from Halanaerobium sp. DL-01, assembly GCF_003338615.1. NCBI lineage: Bacteria > Bacillati > Bacillota > Clostridia > Halanaerobiales > Halanaerobiaceae > Halanaerobium > Halanaerobium sp. DL-01. Next base: position 48,493 of record NZ_QPJN01000003.1, on the reverse strand, counting down.
ACAACTCTAGCCATAAAAATTAACAATCCACCTAATAATATCTTAATCATAAAATATTTCCTCCTATAGATATAATATCTATAGTAGTTTAACACTAAAGAAAAAAAAGTTCAATAGATATTTTTAATAGGAGTTTCCCCAAAATTTATTTTCAAGCTGCAAAAAGGGGGCTTTAGTCATCAACGAAATTTTTAGATTTATCTAAAACTCAATTCGGGTGTGAAATAGGGCACACTAATCAATGAGTCCTCCTGACTCATGATTAGCTCACTCCATCCTGCAGTTCAACCCTATTTCTTCCTTCATTTCGTTAAGATTCATTGACTAAAAATTTCAATATTCCTGCATCTCCCCTTTTTGCAGCAGTATATAAAAAATGGGGAAAGTCCAGATATTTTTAAAGATTCTCCCCATTTTTTAACAATTTTTTCTTTATTTAAATATTAGGTTCTCCCATCAAAAGGTTATTTGCTCTCTAACTCATTTTTGTGGACACATCAATATTATAAAACATGTAAATGATAAAAAATTAAATTTTCAGAAAATATTTCACAATAAAATATCAGAAACAGAGAACAAATAGATATAACCTTATATTAAGAGAAAAGTTATCTATTTATTTTCTCTGTTCCTGATTTAAATTATAGTCTTATTCCAATATTTTATTGAATAAATTAATTGAATGGATTAAATAAGTAATATAAGTAATATAATTATGAAGTTTAAATTTTAACTTCATAATTACACTTATAAATGGTATATAAGCTGCTGTTTTTTAATAATCTTCCAGATGATACCATTCTGCATCATCAAGCCATGTGTTGGGGCGATTTACCATTTCAACAATGTTTTCTATAATTTTTTCGTGTTTTTTCTCTTCTTCGGCCAGCCTCTTAAATGTTTTTTTGACCTGTGGGAGATCTGATTCTTCAGCTTTTTCTGTATAAAAATCATAGCTTTTTGTTTCCATGTCTTTAGCCTGTTTATAAACATCAACCTGTTCTTTTGGCAGTACACCTTCTGGAAGTTCCTTTGAAATCTTTTCAAAAGCTTTTTTAGCTTTTGGCAGAATACCTGCTTCAACTTCATCAACTGTTTTTTCTTCTTTAAGCTGTTTTACTATTTCTTCATGTTTTTTCTCTTCTTCGGCCAGATCCAAAAAAACCTGTTTTAAGTTATCACTTGCTGATTCTGCAGCACATTTTTCGTAAAATTCGCGATTCTCTCTTTCAAAATTAATAGCAAAATCATAAATATTCATTATTATCCTCCTTTGAAATTTCTAACTTCAATATCACTTTTTCATAGATTTTTAGACAGAACCAAATTAAGTCTTTTCTGATTAATAAACAAATAAACACTAAATTTTATTTAAATTCATCCAGCAAATACTCCATGTCCTGAACCTCAACTTTTCTATTGACAAGAGCTCTATCTCCAAGAAATGGTATCCTATCTCTAAAAGTTGGCTTTTCTTCTTTATAAATTATCCCTATTGGAATCTTATCTCCAAATTCATCTGCTAATCTAACTGCAGCTTCATAATCAGATGGATCATGATCTTTCAATTTATATACTCTTTCTTTATACCACTGATAGGTATTAACCTTATTGAAAGATACACAGGGCTGAAAAATATCTATTAAAGCATAACCTCTGTGCTGTCTGGCAGCTTTTATCATTTCTTTAAGGTGTTCTCTATCACCAACAAAGCTCCTGGCTACAAAACTGGCCTTCATTCCCACAGCAAACCTAACCGGGTTAAACGGTTCAGCATTAATGCCGTGTGTCTGTACATCGGTTTTAATATCATATCCAGTTGTGGGAGATGCCTGTCCCTTTGTTAGACCATAAATCTGATTGTCATGGACAAGATGAATAATGTCAAGATTCCGCCTTATATTGTGCAGAATGTGATTTCCACCTTCACCATAGCTGCATCCATCTCCTGATTCAACAATTACTGTCATTTCTGGATTGGCCAGCTTCATACCAACTGCTGGAGGCAAAGATCTGCCGTGTAGACCATTAAACCCATTTACTTTTATATAGTGAGGCATCTTTGCAGCCTGACCGATTCCGGTAAACATCGTTATCTGTTCCGGATTTAAATCCATTTCAGTCAGAGCTTCAGAAAGCGCTGTCCTGAGTGGAAAGTTGCCACATCCAGGACACCAGGCAGTTTCACGGTCTGCTTCAAAATTTTTTAGTTCTGCCATTATTATTTCACCTCTTCCTTAAATCTTCTATAGATTTCTCTACCTGAGAAAGGACGTCCATCATATTTTACAATACTGTAATCTGCTTTTATTCCTGTTTCACTTCTAACAAGTCTGGCAAACTGTGAACTGGCATTACTCTCAACAAAAATCAGTTCTGCTCCATTTTCTGCTTTTTCTCTGATGGTTTTTTCTGGTAAAGGCCAGACATCTCCAAATGCAAGCTGTGCCACTTTAAATTCATCTGAAAGCATCTTTCTTGCCTCAGCTATCGGCCCAGCAGTAGAACCCCAACCGACAAAAATATATTCCGGCTTATCAGATCCATAATAATCTGGCTCACAGAGGTCGTTATCTTTCAATTTCTGCAGTTTTTTGGCTCTTTTTTTGACCATCATATTTCTTTTTTCTCCATCTTCAACAATATGGCCCAGTTCATCGTGCTCATCACTGTCGGTCAGCACAATCTGGCCTTTAAGCTGGCCCGGATATGCCCTCGGTGATATACCATCTGCTGTATATTTATAACGTTTATATTCTTCTTCTACCTGATCTTCATCTACAAAATAGCGCTCTATTTTTAAATCATCAAGATTTATTCTGTCTATTGTTTTAGATGCATCTGCCAAAAACTGATTACTTAATATAATTACCGGTATCTGATATTTTTCTGCAATATCAAAAGCCCGAAATGTCTGATAAACTGCATCTTCCTGATCCTTAGGTGCCAGAACCATAAGGGGAAATTCATCCTGAGAAATATTAACTGCAAAAAGCAGATCCCCCTGTCCTGTTCTAGTGGGGAGACCTGTAGCAGGACCAGGACGCTGTACATCAGCAATTACTACTGGAGTTTCTGTAATTCCAGCCAGTCCAACTCCTTCGGCCATAAGGGCCAGTCCTCCACCAGAAGTACCTGTCATAGACCGCATTCCACTATAGGAACCTCCAAGAACCATATTTATTGCTGCAATTTCATCTTCTGCCTGTTCAACAACAATACCCAGTTCTTCCTGTTTCCCTGCCAGGTAATTTAAAATACCTGTGGATGGGGACATTGGATAGGCAGCATAAAAACTGACACCTGCAAGTGCTGCTCCAAGACCGACCGCACTATTTCCATCAATAACCATTCTATCTTTTTTAGTTCCCAGATCTTTTAAATTAAATAGCTGTTTTCCTGCTTCATAACCCTTCTTTAGTAGTTTTTTATTGTCTTCAATAACACTTTTTTTATCAGCAAAATGCTCTTCAAGCACTTTTTCTGCTTCAGTAATGGGTAAACCCAGCACCTTTAAAGCAGTTCCAACAAACACCGTATTAACTGCTTTCGGATTAATTTCTTCTGCCATACTGGCTGCATCTATCTTTACAATATCATCTTCTTCCTCACCAGATGAAGAAATAATAATACCATCTTCATTAACATCATCTCGGTGAATTTCTACAGTTTCTTCATTAAGGGCAAGGAGTAAATCAATTCCTGGATCAGGCCCATCAATTTTTTCATCACTTATTCTAACCTGCATAAAGTTGTGTCCACCTCTAATACGAGACATATAATCTTTACTGCTGAAAAGATAATATCCATAGCGCGAAAATGTTTTGGTAAGCAGGGATTCAACAGTTTTCAACCCCTGACCTGCTTCTCCTCCAATAAGAATATTTAAATCCAACTTTATTACCTCCTTTACTTCCTTATAATCGAAACTCCTCCACTTATAGTATTAAATAAATTAACGGAAAATCCTGCTTTATACTGGAAAATATTTGTTTTAGATATTTTAAGACTGTGTTTTTGCTGAAAATATATTACATAATCAAAGTTCTTTAAAATTCATCTACAGAGATTCAAATTCGTCAGGCAGTTTATCAGAATATCCATAATAATATTTTAAAAAATCGCTTATTCTTACTGCGGAATTTCCATCCCCATATGGATTCATTTTTTCGCAGGTATTTTTATAATCATCCTCATTTTCTATTAGCTTTGATGCTGTTTCCATAATTTTATAATAATCAGTTCCTGTTTTGATAACTGTCCTGGCTTTAAGTGCTTCAGGCCTTTCTGTCGTATCTCTTAAAACCAGTACCGGTTTCCCAAGTGATGGAGCTTCCTCCTGTATGCCCCCTGAATCTGTAAGTATCAAGTATGATCGATCCATTAAATTTACAAAAGGCAGATAATCCAGAGGTTCAATAAGGTGAATATTTTTTTTGCCTTCCAGTATTGAACTGCTTAATTCCCTCACTGAAGGATTTAAATGAACTGGAAATACAGCTTCTACATTATCATATTTTTCTGTTAGATGGAGAACAGCCCTAAATATATTTTCCATTCCTTTACCCAGATTTTCTCTGCGGTGTGCTGTTAATAACAAAATTTTTTTATTTTTAAAATCAATTTTATTCAAGTTTTTATCACTAAAATTATATTTTTTGTCTGCAGTATCATAAAGTGCATCAATTACTGTATTTCCTGTTACAAAAATTTTCTCCTCTGCAACATTTTCTAACAGAAGATTTTTTGCTGCAGTTCTGGTGGGAGCAAAATGTATATCTGCCAGTACAGCTGTAAGTCTTCTATTAATTTCTTCAGGATATGGTGAATATTTATTATGAGTTCTTAATCCTGCTTCAACATGGGCCACCTCAATCTGATGATAAAATGATGCCAGAGCCCCAACAAATGTTGAAGAAGTATCACCATGCACCAAAATTAAATCTGGTTTTTCCTGTTCAAGAATAATCTCGATTTCTGATAAAACACGTATTGTAATATCAGATAAAGTCTGATTTTTTTTCATAATGTCCAGATCATAATCTACTTTTATTGAAAAAAGATCAAGCACCTGATCGAGCATTTCACGGTGCTGTGCTGTTGCTGTAACTAAAACTTCAAATTCATGCTGTTTTTTCAATTCTTTTATTACCGGGGCCATCTTTATTGCCTCAGGCCTTGTTCCAAAAACAGCCATAATTTTCTTTTTCTGCATATAATCATTCCTCATCTTCTGTATTACAAAAAATAGTTTCTCTAAATTTATACTTATTTTATTTTTATTAATTACTGATTACTATTATTAATTACTGATTACTATATGTATTTCTATATATATTAGCTAAAACCTGCTTAATATTTTTTCCAGATATTTTCATCAAATTTTCCCAGTATTTTTCCCACATAAACCCTATTTAAACTGCTCTCTTTAAAACTTAACAATCCTTTTATTCTCTGGTTTTCTCTCCTCACCTTTTCTGCAGCTTCCTGAACTTTTCCTACTTCATTTTATATAGGTTATTATGTATACAAATGTTCGCTATTCCAACAATAAAATACCGCCATATGGCGGTATTTTAACACTTAAATTTATTTTAAAACTACAGCTGCTTCAGGACCATTGACTCTAAAGGTGAAAGTTTCTAAGAAGAACAATTCTACTTCATCACCTTCATATCCAGTATATCCAAGTGAAATATCCTGACCAACTGTTAATTCGAAATCTCCACCTCGTTCAGAAACAAGCAGACCTCTATTGCCAAGATCAGGTACTAACAGGGCACCATTTTCCACCATTTCCTCAACTTTTCGTTTTAGTGGATAGCCTTTGTCATCAAGTTCATAAAGAAGAGAATATAATTCAGGTCCCAATAAAAGCCTTTTATCTCCACCAACACCATTTTCTTCAAATAGTGACAGTGCTTTAAGCAGACCTGTAATCATTTCTTTTTCTCCACCTGATAGACTTACCTCACTATATTCTGATGCTTCCAGAATACCGGTTATTCCTGCCTTTTCAAGTCCAAAAAATACAGCCTTATTTTCAGCTTTGGCAAGTTTTTTTGCTGCTTCCAGCAGTGGGTCAGTTTCTACATCTTCAGCACCACGGGCAAGAGCTTCTATTTCAGTCAATTTCATTTTAAATGGAACTTTTATTTCTACAAGGGGCAGTACTTCGCGAGATGCATAGGTAACACCCTCAACATCTTCTACTCCCATTGGTGCAAAACGACCTGTATTTATTGCAGATAGATCAAGACCAAAAGGACCTTTAAAACCTACAATTTTTCTGGCTTTTAATTTTAATTCCAGAACTTCTTTTGCTTCTTCATCCAAAAAATCCCATGCTTCTGCAGGGAATGGAGCTAATGAACGTTTTAATACATTCATTACTATTCGCCTCCTCTCATATTGCCGAGACCTAGTGAACCATCACCTGATACATTTTCAGCCTCTTCAACTTCACCATCTTCTTCAATTTCTGTTATCTTTGCAGTTTGAAAAAGAAAAGTCCTCAACATTTCATCCCAGACAGGACTATTTCGGCGCAGCCATTCCAGGCCCATACATGCGTGTTCAATTTCCTCATCACGGTTGTGTTCAACAATAGCCTGTACTTCTGGATCATCTGTAGCTACAGCACGTTGATTGTACCAATCTATAGCTTCCATTTCTTCGATCACACTTTTAATTATCCTGTGATACTCCACTGCCTCAGGTGTCAATTTTTCAAGTGGTTCATGATATTCTCCGCTCATATTTACCTCCCCTTTCCGTATAAGTTTATCTAAACACTTAACATTTACATTATATATTTTTCCCATATTAATGTCAAATAAATAGGCACATAACAGGGTTAAGCTCCTTCAGTAATTACTTTTTTAATTTTAAATTACAAATTTTACTTTAAAAAACGCCTGCTATCTTGCCTTGTAATGTATGGCTCCACCCAGCATATCAAGTGCAGCTTCATGAATTACTTCTGCAGTGGTAGGATGAGCATGAATAGTTTCTGCCAGTGCTTCAATTTTTAGTCCGGAATTAACTGCAAGTGTCAGCTCAGCAATTAAATCAGTTGCCTCTATACCTATTATAGCTGCACCAATTACTTTCTCTGTATTTTTTTCAGCAATTATCTTAACTTTACCCTCTCTTTCTCCCATTGCCATAACCTTTCCACTGGCTGCAAATGGAAACCTTCCAACTTTATAATCAATTCCTTTTTCTGCTGCTTCTTCTTCACTTAATCCCACTGTTGCCACTTCCGGTGAAGTAAATATTGCTCCTGGAACAGCATCATAATTCATCTTATGTTTTTCAGCAAAGATATTTTCTACAGCTATTATTCCCTGATGTGATGCAACATGTGCAAGCAGAATTTTGTCTGTCACATCTCCAATAGCATAAATATTATCTATATTTGTCCTAAGATAATCATCTACAATAATTCCACCACGCCTCTCCTCAGTCTCAACACCTACTTTGTCCAGATTTAAACCTTTATGATAGGGTTTTCTTCCAACTGCCATAAGAACTCTTTCACCGGAGACCATTTTCTTTTTATCTTTCTGAGAAAAAATAACTTCATATTCACCGTCAGATTTTTTTATTTCCTCAACTTCTGCACCTGTTTTGACGGTTATTCTTCTTCTCCTGGCAGATTTATTTAATTCTTCTGCTATTTCAGTGTCAACACCTGTCACAAGCTGATCTAAATATTCTAATACAGTTACATCTACTCCAAAATTATTAAAGATAAACGCAAATTCCATTCCAATAATTCCACCACCAACAACAATTAAACTATCAGGAAGCTCTTCCATACTGAGTGCAGTTCTGCTGTCAAGTATTCCATCCAGATCTGCACCAGGAATCGGTAAATTGGATGCCTGAGAACCGGTTGCAATAATAATATTCTCAGCTTCTATAATCTTTTCTCCATCACTGTTTTTAACAGAAAGATGGTTTTTATCTACAAATGAAGCTTCTCCTTCAGCAGTATCAACATTATTGGCCTTAAGAAGATGCTCCACACCTTTTACCAGCCTGCTCACAATTTTATCTTTTCTTGCTACAACTTTTGGAAAATCAACTTCAGCACCATCTACATTTATTCCAAAGCTGGAAGCATCTTTAATATCAGCAAAAACTTCAGCTGACCTAACAAATGCTTTTGTTGGTATACAACCCCAGTTGAGGCAGGTGCCTCCAATAGCTTCTTTTTCTATTAAGAGAACATCTTTTCCCATCTGACCGGCTTTAATTGCTGCAACATAACCACCAGGTCCACCACCAACAACGGCTAATTCATATTTTTTTTCTGACATTTTATCAGCTCCTATTTTTTGAAAGATGATCTAATTACTTCTCTTTTTAAATCAAGGTCTTTAACAAGACCTGTAAAAGTATTAAGAATTTTTTCCTGAATACCATAAATATAAGGGTCAGAAAGTTTTCTTTCCTGCCTGTCTTTATCTATTGTTATTTTTTCTTTAATCCCTTTTCCTCCACCGGCAAGAATATATATTTTATCTGCCAGAAGAACTGCTTCCTCAGGATCGTGAGTTATCAAAAAAATGCTTATAGAACTTTCCTGATGTATTACAGTTATAAGCTTACGCAGATTGTATTTAGTTTTTGTATCGAGAGATTTAAATGGTTCATCCATAAATACCAGATCAGGTATAATAGAAAATGCTCTAATTAGTTCAAGCCTCTGTTTCATTCCGCCTGAAAGTTCGTGGGGATAATTATCTTTAAACTTCTTTAAACCTGCCATATCAAGCAGAATTTTCCGCAGTTTAGCTGCTTTTTCCTCCTGCAAAAAATTTTGCTGTATAAAAGCAAGATTTCCCGATACTGTCTTCCAAGGAAGCAGCCTTGGTTCCTGAAATACATACCCTAACCGCATTGTATTATCTTTAATAATCTCTCCAGAGTCTGCTTTTTCTAAGCCTGATGCGATTCTAAAAATAGTTGTTTTTCCACTTCCCGAAGGGCCGAGCAGACATGTTATTTCCCCTGCATATAATTCCATATTCAATTTTTTCAGCACCGAATAATTATCATAACTTTTACTTACATTTTTTAGTTTTAATATTTTATTTTTCATATCTCCACCTGCTGACTTTTTGCTTTAGTCTTTCCAGCAGGTAATACTCCACAAAAAGCATAAACACTACCAGTACGACTGTCCAGGCAAATAATTCAGCTGTCTTAAGATTGCTGTTTGCCATACTTATCCGATAACCAATTCCACTGGAAGAACCAATAAACTCTGCAAAAACAGATGACTTCCAGGCAAAAGAAAATGCAATACTCAATGCAGAAACTGTTGAAGGCAAAATCCCCGGGAGATAGATATCTCTAAAAATTTTATATTTTGGCGTGGAATAAGCTTCTGCCATTTCAATAAGACCATAATCTATACTATCTATTCCCTGAAATATGTTAACAAAAATAACAGGCATAGAAACTATAAATATTAAAAATATTGGTGTCAGGTCTTCTGCAACTCCAAACCACACTACGGCCAGTGCAATCCATACAACCGGTGGAGCCGCCTGGATAATTGTTATAAAAGGCCTTAAAGCCCTACTCAAAAAATTAAATTTCTTTAATATCACTGCAAGTACAAAACCTGTTATAACTGCTGCCAGATAACCAATAAAAGTTCTTTTAAATGTTATAAATAAGCTTTTTGCAAGAACTCCATTTTGAATAATAGAATTTAGTTCAGCCAGAGTTTCAGCAGGTGAAGGTAAAATTAAGGTGTTAAAATGTGCTGCCAGCTGATTCCAGCACAGTAAAAACAACAGCAGAACAATCCAGAAAGGTTTAGTAATAAAATTCTTCATTTGGCATCCTTCCGCCAATCATATCAGGGTACATCTGAAGGATTTTTTGGAAATAACGATCAGTAAGTTTTCTGCTTTCAGATTTAGCATAAATGTTAAGATTTATTCTGCTGAAAGATTTCTCTATAACTTCTGCCGGCATACTAAAATATTTTGAAGCAAGTTCAGCAGCTTCTCCAGGATTTTCATTAACCCATTCAATTCCCTGTCTGTAAACTTCATTAATTATTTCAGTTACTGCTTTATTTTTACTTTCAAATTTACCGCTTACAAATAATCCTACAAAAGGTATTCTCCTATCACCATGTATCTTCTCCCATTCTTTTTGTATATCTAGAGAAATATGTATATTATCTGATTTTGCAGATGTTACTGTTACCAGTGGTTCAGGAAGGACTACTGCATCCAGATTTCCTGCCAAAAAGTATTTTGCTGCACCAGGAAGTGGTCTGTAGACAAGATTTACCTCATCTAGGCTGATTCCATTTTCCTGCAGCAGATAGCGGACCAAAAAATCAAGTGGCCCTCCTTTGAGCAGTACACCAACTGATTTCCCTTTCAAGTCTTCCCAGCTTTCTGCTTTAAATCCACGGGTTAATAGATAATCTATACCCCATGTGTTAATATTTAGCATTTTTAAATCAATACCCTGATTGTAAATTTTTGCACCAACATTGGCACCAGTTACAAGAAAATCTATTTCATTTTTTGCCAGTAGTGCAACTCCTCTGCTGTGATCTGAAGAAATATTTAACTCTAAATCAATTACTCCATTAAGTTTATCCTCTTTTTCCATC
>NZ_QPJN01000003.1:0-37742 GCF_003338615.1 Halanaerobium sp. DL-01 | reverse complement strand
TTTCATTTTTTGCCAGTAGTGCAACTCCTCTGCTGTGATCTGAAGAAATATTTAACTCTAAATCAATTACTCCATTAAGTTTATCCTCTTTTTCCATCCACAAAAATGGTACTGCTGCTGGAATTGGAGGTGACTGAACGGTTACCTTCTGTACTGCCTGCACACTGCAAAAAAACGATGATGTTATCAATATTATAAACAGCAGAAAAATTATCATTTTTTTTGCAGATAAAATGTTTTCCAACTTTAATCACCCCCATAAAAACTATTAATCATTTAGCAGCCCCTGAATAATGATCTCTGATGCTTCCCTTTCGTCAAGTCCTCTGGCCATCAGTGTCTGCAGCTGTGTACTGTCCACTTCATTTTTTGCCAGTAGTGCAACTCCTCTGCTGTGATCTGAAGAAATATTTAACTCTAAATCAATTACTCCATTAAGTTTATCCTCTTTTTCCATCCACAAAAATGGTACTGCTGCTGGAATTGGAGGTGACTGAACGGTTACCTTCTGTACTGCCTGCACACTGCAAAAAAACGATGATGTTATCAATATTATAAACAGCAGAAAAATTATCATTTTTTTTGCAGATAAAATGTTTTCCAACTTTAATCACCCCCATAAAAACTATTAATCATTTAGCAGCCCCTGAATAATGATCTCTGATGCTTCCCTTTCGTCAAGTCCTCTGGCCATCAGTGTCTGCAGCTGTGTACTGTCCACACTTCCAATAGCTGCTTCATGAGTAACCTTAGCTTCCGGATGACTAACTTCTACAATTGGAACTGCTCTTGCTACAGCTTTATCCTTAATAATCTCTGTACAGTCAACATGTCCCATTGCTCCAGCTGCTCCTGCTGTTAGTTCATTATATATTTCTGCCTCACCACTATCTTTTAATGCAATTTTAGAATCAAGTACACCCCTGGAATTTTTTCCGTTTAAATGACCAGCTTCCCGAATTTTGATAAAATCATCTTTCTGACCACTTATTCTGGCCAACATCTCAACAGCTGCATTATCTGCAAGTTCAGCTTCATAATCAAAATCTATTTTCCCAACCCTTCCTTTCAAAAGATCAAATTTTGTTGTCAGCTTCCCATCGGACTTAACATTTATATCTGATCTGGCAATTACTTCCACACCACCATTATCCCCATGAAAATGATGTTCTTTATAGATGTAAGATCCATGTGGATCTATATTAATAACAGCATCCATAATATGCTCTACTTTAACAGCATTGGGAAAAATGCAGTCTGCTCTAACCTCAACATGTGCATTTTCTTTTACATGTACATTCATATCAATTTTCTGTCTTCCTTCTTCTGGCAGAACACCAAAACACATGTGGACTGGATTTTTTATTTTATAACCACTTTCAACTGTTACAAATACTTTAACAGTATCTTCAGCGGTCTTTTCAGCCTGAACATTAAGACCTTCAACAGTATGCTGACCAAGAATTTTATCCCGTTCCAAAACTATATGAGCCACATCACTGTCAGAAAAAACATCCTCTCCCCCTGCATCTTTATAGGCATCTACCATCATCTGATAATCATTCATTAGCTGGCCACCTCCGTATCACACTCTACTTCTTTGTGGCAGGGCAGACAGTATGACTTAAAGTAATCACTTATTGCATCAGGTTTCCCCTGACGGATAATTTCTCCTTCACAAACTAAAGCAGCTCTATCTGCATAGTGAAGCATTTCTTCAGAATGTGTGATAAGCAGTATTCCAGTTCCATTTTCGCGAAAATGATTGATAACTTCACCAATATTGTTTAAAGCTACCACATCCACTCCAGAATCAGGTTCATCCAGTATAACAAGATCCGGCTCCATTAAAATTAGAGAGGCAAGTTCTATCCTTTTTCTTTCACCACCACTTAGGGTTTTATCAATAAATCGATCCAGATACTGACCGGGCCTAATTGCTACCTGATTTAAAGCATCTCTAATCTTTTTTTCAGATACATCTTCACCTCTGCTTTTTAGACCAAGGGATAAAAATTCTCGCACAGTTACCCCATGATATCTGGCCGGCTCCTGCCAGGCAAGAGTCAGCCCCAGTTTTGCTCTTTCATTAATTTTCATTTTATTTAAATTTTTACCTTTAAAAACTATCTCTCCTTTTTGAGGTTGATAATTATTAATCCCCATTAAGGTGTAAGCCAGTGTAGATTTCCCACATCCATTTGGTCCAATCAGAGCAAAAACCTCACCCTGTTCAATAGAAAACTCCATTCCTTTTAAAATTTCTGCTTCATCTATAGTTAGGTGAATATCTTTAACTTCCAACAATTTTGACATACTGTTCCTCTCACTTTCTAAATTATAATGTTAGTTTATTCAAGTCCTAAAAATTCCTCTATCTTATCTGCATGATGACCTAGAATAATTATATGGTGGTTTCCAATCGGATCAGCAAGTAGATAATCAGCACTGCCGGGAAGATGTAATTTAATCTGTGTTCTGCAGGCATCTGGGCTGTTGAGATTTTCAGTAATTTTTCCTTCTGCTATAAAATACTGTTCAAGTCCTTCTCCACCTATTTTAAGAACCGTTGCAGGGCCTTCTTTTATTATACCCTGAATACCGACTCCCATTCCAGTCTCAAAATGGGATCTTAAAATATATTTTTCAGTCATATCTGTTGCTGCTGTACAGTGAGCAAAAATGACCTCATCATTATTTTTATCAACTTTTACTGGATTGGCCATAAAAGGTATATTCCCGGTTATTATTTTGGAAAAATACATGGTAAACAGTGCCGGTATATCACCTTCACATCCAGCTGTAATATCCTCATTATTTAGCTCTGAAAGGGCCAGACATCCGGTAGTATTTAGTTTTTCGACCAGATCAAAGCATCTTAAAGTCAGTGCATCAAGCTGATATTTATCAACTATTTTTTTTAAAACAAGATATAGTTTAGCTGCAGAAAAAACATCATTTCTGCTGTTTTCTACCATTTTTTCAGATTTATTTATGAATTTATTTGCCGTTTTTTTAGCTTCCAAATCATCCACATCATTATAAAGCAGTTCTACTTCATGTAAATCAATATCAATAAAATCTGTTCCCCAATGATGAGAAGCATGCTCATAATTAATTTCACTTGCTATTAGCCAATCAGATGGACAACCAATAACACCCATTTTTGATGCCGCTATTTGGTCTCTTATTTTTTTATATTCTGCAAGTTTTTTAATCTCATCTATTATATTTTCCGGTTCACCATGCAGTATTTTCCCATTTTCTCCCTGCTTTTTTATAAAACTGAGAATCTCCATTGCAGCAGGAAGTGAGTTATGAAGTTCTGTACTCAGCAGATATATAGGTCTGGGAAGAAATTGATAAAAATCCAAAAATATATTTTCAGTTCCACCTGATTTGACAAATACTAAAACAAAATCATAATTTTCAAAAGTATTTTCATCAATACTGTCAGAACTTACCTCTTCAACCACAAAAGAATTTTTAATTTTTTCACTAATTTCTTCTAAAGAAGAATTTATTTTTTCTTCATTATGAACTGGAGAAATTAGTGATACTAAAGCTATTTTCATTAATAATCTCCTCCTTAATATCTCAACAAACAACTTGATATTTTAACTTAGGACTTTTAGAACAAAATATCCTTTGGACTTCTTTATTACAGTAAGGTTAAATTTTGTTGATGTCGGAAATTATAAATCCATAAATTTTATCCATAATAAACCATCTGGTATAATTTCCTGGTCATTAAAGAAAACTGCCCTAAGGGGCAGTTTAGATAGATTAACAGCTACAAATCTAACAGATCCGAAATCCGGGTATAAGTTTTCTGACCAATACCTTTAACATTCATTATTTCTTCCTTTGTTGTAAATACTTCTTTTTTTCTATGTGCAATTATTCTATCTGCAAATGTTGGCCCTATCCCTGGCAGAAGTCTTAGCTCTTCTTTTTTGGCTTTATTTATATTTATTTTTTTTTTATCTTTTTTCTTCCCTTTTTTACTATGCTTACTTTTTTTTGCTGATTTAACAAATGCCGCTTCATCTTTTTCATCAAAATCTTCTTCTTTTTCTTCATGTGCTTTAACAAAAGCTGCTTCATCATCTTCCAATTCTTTTTTGTGTTCAAAAGATTCACGCATTCCGGACTCTTCCTCTGCACCACTGTTAAATTCAATCTCTTTTTTCTTATTATTCTCTCTGGTTTCAGCCCTTTTCTCATGACTTTTCCTGGAAGCTCTAACAGGTGCAGCTTCTTCTTCATCAGACCAGTCTTCTTCAACAGGTTCTTTCATGCCTGATTCTCCAGCACCTTCTTCACTTTTCTCAGAAGCTTTCACAGAACCGGATTCTTCCTCCTCACTGTCATTCCCACTGGACAGCTCAGCATAGAGGTCATCATACTCTTCAGCAGAATGTTCCCAACTGTAATTCATATCCATAACCCTCCTTATTAATTTGTGCCAGATATCCGTTCTATGATAGAATGACACAGCCCTCTGTACAGTATATAACATATCATGAGCATTGTAATTGTTAAAGCTAAAACCTGTGCCTTCACCGGTTTCTTCACTGTAAGAATCAACTGTATCATTTAAACCACCGGTTTCTCTAACAATGGGAATAGTACCATAACGAAAACTTATCAGCTGACTTAAACCACATGGCTCATATTTTGATGGCATCAAGAATATATCACTACCTGCATATATTTTTTTTGCAAGTTCAGAATCATAAAATATATTCACTGCAAGTTTTCCGGCATATCTTTCAGACTGTGAATGAAAAAAGTCTTCGTATTTTTTATCTCCGGTTCCAAGAATAATCATCTGAATATTTAAATCCATTAGCTCCTGAAATACACCTTTAACAAGATCAAGTCCCTTCTGATCTACAAGTCTAGAAATTATGGAAATAATTGGTATATCTGCATTCACTTCCAGCCCCATTTCTTGCTGAAGCCGGTTTTTATTCTCATCTTTTCCAGAAATATCACTACTGCTGTAATTAACATATATTTCAGAATCTGCTTCAGGATTAAATTTTTCATAGCTTATTCCATTAATAATTCCACTCAAATCATCTGCCCTCAGCCTTAAAGCATAATCCAGTCCTTCACCAAAATATTCTGTTCTAATTTCTTCAGCATAAGTTTTACTTACAGTTGTTATATGATCAGCATACATTATACCCGATTTCATATAATTTAACAAACCATTATGGCGGATATTACCACTATACCAGTGATGTGGCGGTAGAGAAAGAAGATCTGAAGTAAGTTCTCTACCAAACTCGCCCTGATAGCGCAAATTATGAATAGTAAATACCGTCTTTATATCACTGTAAAAATCCTGCTGCCTGTATCTATCTGCAAAAAGAAGCGGCAGTGGGCCTGTCTGCCAGTCATTGGCATGTATTATATCGGGCTTGAAATCAATTACAGGCAGCATATCCAGAACAGCCTGAGAAAAAAATGCAAATTGTTCAAAATTGTCTTCATTTTCGTATAGTGAATCACGATCAAAATAATATTTATTATCAACAAAATAAACGGTAATTCCATCATATTCTAATTTATTTATTCCCACATATGTATCTCTCCAGGCAAGTTTAGTGCGAAAATGACAGACTGGTTCCATTTTTTCTTTATATTCAGCTGGTATCTGTCTGTATTCTGGTATTACCAATCGCATGTCATGTCCCTGCTTTTTAATAGCCTGGGGAAGAGAACCGGCAACATCTGCTAAACCACCAGTTTTAACAAATGGATCGGCTTCAGAGGCTGCAAATAAAATCTTTAATTTTTTACCCATTTTTACACCTCCAGTATAAAGGTAAAACAAAACTATTGATCTATTTAAATAAATCTATCCAAAAATTATTTTTTTCTGTTTCCTTATACTATTAGTTTATTAAACCTTATAAATAATGTCAACAAAATAATAAAAAATAAAAATACACATCAAATCTATCTATTTTACAAAAATATTTGTATGTATTCTTCTCGGCTTATTTAGATAAAATAAAGGAAAAATTCTCAAAATAGAGAAATAGTATAATAAGGTATTAGTATTATATAATGTTTAAAAATTTTTGAATTGTTATAGAAATTATTGTATAGAAATTATTGAAAGGAGGAGATATATGAATTCAGAAAAATATCCAGGTGATTATGATCGCTATCTTTTTCATCAGGGAAGACATTATGAATCATATAGATTTTTAGGTGCACATCCTGTTAAAGAAAATGGAAAACATGGGGTTCGTTTTTCTGTCTGGGCTCCATCTGCAGAAAAAGTTAATGTAATCGGTGATTTTAACAGCTGGGATAAAAGAAAAAATCCCCTCAATAAATTGACAGATTCCGGAATATGGACAGGTTTTGTAGAAGAAGCTAAAATTGGGATGTTATATAAATACTGGATTAGAGGTTACAGAGGTCTAAAAAGAATTAAAGCAGATCCCTATGCTCTAAGACAGGAAAAAAGTCCCGGCACAGCTTCACAAATTTATAAATTAGATAATTTCGGCTGGAATGATAATAAATGGCTTCAGCAGCGAAAAGAAAAAAACCCGTTAAAACAGCCTATTTCTATTTATGAAGTTCATCTGGGATCATGGAAGAAAAAAGATGGTGAACTTATGAACTACCGAGAAATAGCTGATGAACTTATTTCTTACGTAAAAAATATGGGATTTACTCATATTGAATTAATGCCTTTAACAGAATATCCCTATCCTGGCTCATGGGGGTATCAAACTACAGGTTACTTTGCACTGACATCCCGTTATGGAAAGCCAGAAGACTTTATGTATTTTGTAAACAAATGCCACAAAAACAATCTGGCCGTTATAATGGACTGGGTACCCAGCCATTTTTGTAAAGATGATCACGGTCTGCGCCTCTTTGATGGCACACACCTATTTGAAAGCAGTGATCCCAGAAGAGCTGAAAATATACAGTGGGACACACTAAATTTTGACTTTGCTCAAAATGAAGTCTGGAGTTTTCTAATTTCAAGCGCCGATTTCTGGTTTAACACCTATCATATTGATGGTCTGCGGGTTGATGCTGTAAGTAATATGCTGTATCTCAACTATGAAAAGGAAGATGGCCAGTGGGCAGCAAACAAATATGGTGGATTTGAAAACTTAAATGCAATAGAATTTATTAAAGAATTAAACAGAGAGATGTTTAACCGCTATCCCGGTATTTTAATGATTGCTGAAGAGTCAAGTGCCTGGCCTCTGGTAACAGCTCCTGTTCACGATGGTGGACTTGGTTTTAATTATAAATGGAATATGGGCTGGATGAATGACACACTGGATTATATGGAAAAACCTCCTCTATACCGCAAATGGAGCCACAACAATTTGACCTTTTCTATTATGTACACAAATAGCGAAAATTATATTCTCCCTCTTTCTCATGATGAGGTTGTTCATGGGAAAAAATCCCTTCTTGATAAAATGCCTGGAGACTACTGGCAGAAATTTGCTAATTTAAGGCTGTTATACACCTATATGTACTCCCACCCCGGAAAAAATCTTTTATTTATGGGGGGCGAGTTTGGTCAATTTGTTGAATGGAACTTCAAAAATGAACTGGATTGGTTTCTACTGGATTATGATAAACACAGAGAAATTAAAAGTTTTGTACAGGAGTTAAACAATCTATATAAAAAAGAAAAATCCCTATGGGAATTGGATCATGAACAGGATGGATTCCAGTGGATTGAAGCAGATGATTATAAACAAAGTGTTATAAGTTATATACGCAAGTCAGAAAATGAAAAACAGCAGATAATTGTGATATGTAATTTTACACCTGTTCCCAGAGATAATTATCGTATTGGAGTTCCCAGGCCAGGTGAATATGAACTTATATTAAATAGTGATCAAAAAGCTTTTGGAGGTTCAGATTATGAAACTTCTGCCAGAGTCAAAGCCAAAAAAAAGAATTCCCACGGATTTGATTATTCTCTGGACATTAATCTGCCTCCACTTGCTGGCTTATATTTTAAATATAAGCCAAAATAGAAGTAAGCAGCGATAGTTAAAGTTAAATAATAGTTAAGAGCTATAAAAGGAGGTAAAGCTATGGCAAACCCGGAACTTCTAGCAATGATTCTGGCAGGAGGAAAAGGAAGCAGGTTAGGAGTACTGACAAAAAATATAGCCAAACCCGCTGTTCCATTTGGCGGAGAATACAGATTAATCGATTTCCCTTTAAGTAACTGTTCAAACTCTGGTATTGATACAGTTGGAGTACTCACACAGTACAAACCTTTAGTGCTCAATTCTTATATAGGTAATGGAAGGTCCTGGGATCTTGATCTAAACAGAGGTGGAGTTACTGTTCTTCCCCCATATGTAAAAGAAACTGGTGGCTCCTGGTATAGAGGAACAGCTGATGCAATCTATCAAAATATTGAGTTTATAGATATAAATGATCCCGAATATGTTCTTATACTTTCCGGTGATCATATATACAAAATGGATTATTCTCTGATGCTGGATTATCATAAAGAAAAAAATGCAGAAGCTACTATAGGGGTTCTGGAAGTTCCTTTAGAAGATGCCAATCGATTTGGGATAATGAATACAGATAATTCACAGCGAATATTTGAATTCCAGGAAAAACCAGAAAATCCCAAAAACAATCTGGCTTCAATGGGAATCTATATTTTTAAATGGGAAACACTAAAAAAATATCTTTTAAAAGATGCAGAAAATGACGATTCTGATGGAGATTTTGGAAAAGACATTATTCCTGCTATGATTAATAATGATCTACAGATTTATGCATATAAATTTACAGATTATTGGAAGGATGTTGGTACAATTAAAAGTTACTGGAGAGCTCATATGGATCTTCTTGGTGACTCACCTGAACTTAATCTGCACGACAGAAACTGGATTATATATTCGGTTAACCCAAACAAACCTCCACAATATATAGCAGAAACTGCAGAGGTAGACCACTCATTAATAAATAAAGGCACACAGGTTTTAGGAAAAATAAAAAATTCAGTTCTGTTTTTCGGAGTTCTGGTTGAAAGAGATGTAATTATAGAAAACTCTGTAATTCTTCCTAACAGCCGGATTGGGAAAGGCAGTCATATCAAAAACTCCATTATTGGCAGAAATGTTACAGTAGAAGCAAATTCCAAAATAGGTGCTGATAATCAAACAGAAGAATTAAAGATAACTGTAGTTGGAGATGAGGAAACTGTAAAGAAAAATTCCAGTATAAAATCCGGAACGGTGGTGGGAAAATGATGATGACACCAGTTTACAGCAAAAGTGGACCTTATATGAGCAATGTAATGGGTATAATTAATAATGCACTCAATGAAACTTTTCTGGAAAAACTAACAAATCACAGGTCTCTTGCTTCAGTTCCATACGGATCCCGCTACAGACTGATAGATTTTCCTCTTTCTAATATGGTTAACTCTGGCATAACAAATGTGGGAATTCTGCTGGAAAGTAAATATCGGTCACTAATGGATCACATAGGTTTTGGAAAAGCATGGGATTTAGACAGGAAAAGAAATGGTCTCTTTATTCTTCCCCCCGCACATATTTATCAAAACAATAGAGCTTACAAAGGAGATCTGCAGAATTTTTCCAGCAATATAGACTATATAAAGCGGAGTACACAGGAATATGTTATAATAACAAGCCCCAATATTGTCTGTAATATAGACTATCGTGATGCTTTTCAATACCATATAGAAAATGAAAATGATATAACAATTATTTATAAAGAAATGGATGTTTTTCGCCGGGATACTTCCTACACTGTGATAAATACAGATGATAATGACAGGATTATAGATATGAAAGTAAACCCGGATAAAAATTTTTACAAAAAAATTTCACTGCAGAGATATATAATAAAAAAAGATCTTCTGCTCGAAATAATTGATAACTGTATATCAAAAGGAGAATGGGATTTCGTCAAAAATGCCATTATAGGTAATATTAAAAATTTAAAGGTATATGGATATCCTTTTCACTCTTATGCATCAGTTATTAATTCAATAAATGGTTATTATAAAAGTAATTTAGAACTTTTAAAACCTGATGTCTGGCAGGAATTATTTCTAAAAAATGGCTCTATTTTTACTAAACCTAAAGATGAAGCGCCAAGTGAATATAAGGAAAGTTCAATAGCCAGAAATATTTTGGCCGCAAATGGCTGCATTATTGAAGGTGAGGTCAGAAACAGCATTCTATTTAGAGGAGTTAAAATTCATCCAGATTCTTTTATAAAAAATTCAATAATAATGCAGAAATCAGAAATTGGCCCTGGTGCAAAATTGGAAAATGTAATTTTAGATAAAGGAGTAACTATTACAGCCGATAAAGAACTAAAAGGGGACACCAACTATCCAGTTATATTAGAAAAAAATTCTATAGTTTAATTCAGCATCCTGTCAGCAATGCGGCTGAATATATAACCATTGCACTTAGGGGTGGAACCTGTACTTCATCTGAGTAGAAAATCCTTATCGGTTCTGTACCTGCTTCCTTATCATCAACTACAATAGCCCATGTCCTTTTCTGTGGTAAATTAAACTGAGTCCACTTATGATTAGGATTATAAAAAACAGCTACTTTTTCCCAACCATCTCCATTGGCATGGTTATCAATATAAAATCCAACAGTATTAACCGGAGATTGTATAAACTTAATTTTCTTCCTTATCTCCTCTTTGTTTATCATTCTAAAGGCTGGATGGTGGCTGCGCAGATTTATCAGTCCTTTGATATAATTAAAATGCTCATTATAGGTTGTTTTTCGCTCCCACTTTAACTGATTTACAAATATACCAGAATTATAACTGTTTTTATCACCAAATTTTGTCCTCAAAAATTCTGTTCCCGCCTGAATAAAGGGAACTCCCTGAGAAGTAAATAACACAGCCATAGCCAGCCTGTGCATTTTTCTTCTTGTTTTTTCATCTGCACCCGGACAGGAAAATGCTAATTTGTCCCAAAGAGTTAAATTATCATGTGAGTCAGCATAATTGATAGTTTCTGATGCTTTTTGTGTAAATCCATACAGACTTCTTTCTGGAAATCCGACAGAACCAATTACACCCTCATATATTTCTTTCTCTAAATCTGTTTTCCCCTGAATAAATCCTTTTTTCTGGCCATCATTATCTCCTTTTATTGTATTGCGAAAATTATCATTAAATACTGCAATATCTGTTCCTTTCTGACTTCCTTTTTTAAAAATCTGATGTTTTTCAAGCTGAGGTGGCAGTGCAGTCCAGGGTTCACCATAAATTATAATTGAATCATTTTCTTTTTTTAATCTTTCGGCTGCCTGAAGAATAGTTTTTTTATCAACTGCACTCATCAAATCAAATCTAAAGCCATCAATATGATATTCTCTGCTCCAGTATAAAAGAGAATCTATTATATATTTTCTCATCATAGGTCTTTCACTGGCAATTTCATTTCCAACTCCAGATGCATTAGCAAATTTTCCAAGTCTATCAAAACGATAAAAATAATCTGGAAACAGTATCTCGAAGGGAGAACTTTCTGTTTGATATGTGTGGTTATAAACAACATCCATAATTACACCAATATCATGTGAATGCAGCACTTTAACCATTTTTTTAAATTCATATATTCTGCTTTCATTAGCTGGATTGGAAGCATAGGATCCTTCTGGAACCATATAAAAGAGCGGATCATATCCCCAATTATAACTGTTAATATCCATGTCATCTGCTGTGGCAAAATCAAATACAGGTAATAAATGAACATGAGTAATTCCCAGCTCTTTAAGATGAGCCAGGCCGCTGAGCAGACCTTCTCTGTTTGTTGTGTGCCTCTCTGTAAAAGCAGTGTATTTTCCCTTATGCCTGATACCACTTTCTTTAGAAATAGAAAAATCTTTGACATGCAGCTCATATATAACCGCATCAACAGGACTATTTAGCTCAACTTTTTTGTCATACGACCAGGTAGGTGGAAATACTTCAGAAGGATCTACAATCAGTCCACACCGACTGTTGGTTCCAACAGCTTTTACCCATGGATCGACAAAACTTGTTTCTATTGACTCTTTTTTTAACCTTATTTTATAATAATTACCTTTTATATCTGCAGTAAGTTTTACCTGCCAGGTACCATTAATCGACTGCTCCAGCTTATATTCAGCTACTTTATCTTCAGCTCTGTCATCAGAGTAAATATCAATATATACTTTCTCTGCAGGTGGAGACCAGATCCTATAATTTATATTTTCTTTATCAAAAGTAAATCCCAGATCATCACCAGAATAAAACATTTTATCCTCATCAACTTCAAAAACATTATATGTCAAAATATCAACTCCTATAATACAAGAAAAATAATAATTTTATCTGATTTGCAAAAACCATAAGCTGAACTTTTAAAAATAATACTTCTGCTATTAAATTAATTATTCTCTATTAATTATCCGTCTCCTTTAAATTACAGCTGCAAATTAAAATATTTCTCAAATTTCTAAATTTTTAGTACTGAAAATTATTATCATGTGTCCACAAAAATGGTATTTGCGGAACATTAGGCATTTTTCGTTAATCAATCTTAATGAGTTAGAGACGCAAATACCCTTTTTGTAGGAAAACCTTATTATAAGGAAATCACTTATTAATTATAGCTAAAAAACAGGTTATTTAACTTTTATGTAGAAGTAATAGCAAATAGAACGGTTCTGATTTGTAATTAAAAAAGATTATATTATAACCTGATATTTACTCAATTTGAAAGGGGGGAGTTTATAAATGGAAGATATTATCAAACATGTAGCTTTTTTAAATCCTCATGGTAATTTTGACAGCAGCGACTGCTGCTGGGGAGAGCATCCTGATTTTAATGGTCAGCTGGTTTATGTTAAAGAAATTGCCCGAGCTCTGGCAGAAATGGGAATAAATGTCGATATTATTACAAGAAAAATAAATGACCCTAACTGGCCAGATTTTTCTCAGCTCTATGACTCATATTCAGACTGCAGTAATTTAAGAATAATAAGGCTCACTTTTGGCGGCAGCAAATTTCTTCCCAAAGAAAAATTATGGCCGCATATTAAGGAATATGCAGACTGTATTTCGGAATTTTATGATGAAGAAGGAAGTTTTCCAGATTTTTTTACATCACATTACGCTGATGGTGGACTTGCCGGAGTCCTGTTAAAAGAAAAAATGAACACCCCTTTCTCATTTACTGCTCACTCTCTTGCTGCACAGGAAATTGACAAATTAGCATCCAAAAAACACAGTTTTATAGAAGGTATTCAGCTTAACAATTTTCACTGTCGTATAACTGCAGAAAGACTTGCTTTAAAATACTGCAGCCAGATTATTGTCAGCAGTGAAGAGGAACGCTTTAAAGAATATGCACATCCATATTATAATGATATTGTAGATGTTGATGACAATAGCAAATTTACTTTACTACCTCCAGAATCCAGCAGCAAAATTTATGATCTTAAATCCCTCAATAAAATTGCTTCAGCTTATCTAGATGCTATAAAAAAAGGTACCTCAAAAAGAGTGAATATAGAAGATGCAAAAATACCATCATACTTTTATTTACCTGACAGTGATAATGAGAAGAAACTGCTCGAGCAATTTAAATCAGAAATTAAATAGGAGTTTCCCCAAAATTTATTTTCAAGCTGCAAAAAGGGGGCTTTAGTCATCAACGAAATTTTTAGATTTATCTAAAACTCAATTCGGGTGTGAAATAGGGCACACTAATCAATGAGTCCTCCTGACTCATGATTAGCTCACTCCATCCTGTAGTTCAACCCTATTTCTTCCTTCATTTCGTTAAGATTCATTGACTAAAAATTTCAATATTCCTGCATCTCCCCTTTTTGCAGCAGTATATAAAAAATGGGGAAAGTCCAGGAAATTAAAATATAGACTTTTGAAAAATAAATGATATAATAAGAAAATGAGAAGTTATTAAAACCAATATATTAACAATAAAACTTATAAGGAGTGAATTTTTTATATATGAACAATAATAAACCACATACAGCTTATTTCTGTATGGAATACGGACTGGACAAAGAAATGAGAATTTATGCAGGTGGACTCGGTATTTTAGCAGGTGATATTTTAAAAGCAGCTAAAGAATACGGGTATCCAATTACTGGAATCGGAATACTCTGGCGCAAAGGTTATACTAAACAACTGATAGGTCAGGATGGAAGGCCTTTTGACCATTACCCCGTAAATGAAGAGATCTACGAACATGCTGTTGATACTGGAGAAACGGTAACTGTAACAATAAGGGATCAGGAAGTAAAATTAAAAATATGGAAGCTGGATAAATATAATAATGCCAGTCTCTATCTGCTTGATGCAAATTTACCTGAAAACAGAAAATATCAGACTATAACTGACCATCTTTATGGTGGCTTTAATGATAAAAGAATTGCTCAGGAAATCATTCTGGGTATTGGTGGTGTAAGAGCTATCCGAAAACTTGGTCTAAATATTGATATTTATCATTTTAATGAAGGCCATGCTGTACTGGCAGGTACAGAACTTATTAGAGAAAAGATGGATTCAGGTAAGGATTTTAAAAAAGCATGGGAAGAAATAAAAGAAAATATTGTATTTACCACCCATACCCCTGTTAAAGAAGGTAATGAAACACACAGCCTTGACAGCCTCAAAAAAATGAGTGCTTTTAATGGGTTAAACAGGGAACAAATGAAGGCAATAGGTGACAGCCCCTTCAGCATGACTGTTGCTGGTTTGAGACTGGCAAAAATTTCAAATGGTGTTTCAAAATTGCACGGTCAAACATCCAGGGCCATGTGGAGTAATGTAAAAGGAAAATCAGATATTATCTCAATAACAAATGGTATTCACCGCGGGACATGGGTCGATAATAGGATTAAAGAAAATATTAATAATCGACAAAAACTCGCTTCAGTTCATCAGGAAATGAAAAAAGAACTGATTAATTTTGTTTTTAAGAAAACAGGCGCAGAACTTAATTCAGAAAACTTATTAATAGGTTTTGCAAGACGGGCTGCACCCTATAAAAGACCAAATCTCATTTTTAGTAAACCTGAGGTTATTGATCCTTATCTTGAAGAAGGAAAAATACAGCTTATTTTTTCCGGAAAAGCTCACCCAATGGATGATAAGGGAAAAGATATAATTGCAGATATTGTTAAAAAATCGAGAGAATTTCCAAACAGTGTTGTCTTTTTAGAAGATTACGACATGGAAATAGCTCATTATCTAACCCGTGGTTGTGATGTCTGGCTGAATAATCCCCGCAAACCACTGGAAGCAAGTGGAACCTCAGGTATGAAAGCAGCTATGAATGGAGTCCTAAATCTGAGCATTTTAGATGGTTGGTGGGTTGAAGGCTGTGAACATGGGATTAACGGCTGGCAGTTTGGAGATGGTTATATGGGAGATGGTCAGGATGAAAGTGATCTTTATGCTCTGCACCGCATCTTATTTAACGAAGTAGTTGATGTTTATTATAACAATAAACAGCGCTGGCAGGAGATGCTTTACGAGAGTATACATTCCACTTATGAAAGATTTTCTGCTGAAAGAATGCTGAAAAGATATTATGAAGAAATGTACAACTAATTTGATAAAATATAAAAAATAGGGTAGGGTCAGCTTTTCAGCTGGCCCTTTATAAATATCTGCTTAAAGCCTTGTCAGCAGATCAAACAAAAAAGTGAGCTTTTTAAGCTCACTCAATAAACATGGCTTCTTTAAGACTAAAAGCTTCATCTTCACCTACTAAATATTTAACTATCTCAAGAGCAAATTCAGCTGCAGCACCTGCTCCTCTGGCAGTAATTAAATTTCTATCCACAACAACTCTTTCTTCACTGTAATTAGCAGATTCCATTTCCGAATCATATCCCGGGTAACTTGTCGCTTCTCTATCCTTCAATACTCCTGCAGCTTCAAGTACGATAGGTGCAGCACAGATAGCTGCTATCAGCCCTTTTTTTGCATTGATATTTTTAATCAAATTCAGCAGTTCAGAGCTTTCTCTCAAGTTGGCCGCACCAGGCATACCTCCTGGAAGAACCACAGCATCAAAATTATAATCAAGTACATCTTTTAACTTACTATCTGTGGTTATTTCTAGGTTATGTGCACCAATAACAGTATCTACATCCAAACCAGCAGTAATAACTTCAATTCCTGCCCTTCTTAGAATATCAATACTTGTCACAGCCTCTATTTCTTCAAAACCTTCTGCCAGTGGAATAATTACCATTTTCATTTTTCTTCCCCCTCATTTAAAGAATCAATCCCAGCAGTTGACTTATCTAACTGATTAGTAGAAAATTTGTCTAAAAAATCTTCCGGCAGAGATTTGAGATGATAATCCCTCTGTGGAAATGGAATTTCAATATTATTTTCTTTGAACTTATCCCAGATGGAAAAAAGAATCTTACTGCGTATATTTTGAATACCATTTCTGGGATCATTTATCCAAAACCTTATTTCAAAATTAACTGAACTATCACCAAAATCTTTTAATAAACACACAGGTTCAGGATTATTAAGGATTCTATCTTTATCCTGAGTGGCTTCAAGTATTAATTTTTCTACAAGTCGGAGATCACTATCATATGAAACACCCACAGGAGCATCTACTCTAACCAGCTCATCACTATAAGACCAGTTAATAACTTCTTTTGTAATAAAATCTTCATTTGGAATTAAATATTCTTTTCCCGCTCTAGTTACGATAGAGACAAATCTTGTGTCAAGCTTTTTTACCCATCCATATACATCACTTATTTCTACAACATCACCAGGCTTAATAGATTTATCGAGCAGGATAATGATACCGCTGATAAAATTAGAAACTATTTTTTGCAGTCCAAAACCAATCCCAACTCCTATTGCACCACCTAAAAATGCAAATGCACTTAAATCAATTCCAATACTGCTCAAAGTGAACAAAACTGCTGCTGTGAAAATCAAAAATTTAGCAATTTTATTCAATAAAACTTTTACAGAAGGTGTTAGTCCATCAGTCTTATCAACTCTCATTGTAACAAGTGTACTTATCTTCCCTGCAGCCCAGAAAAGAATGGTAAAAATAATTATACCTTTAAGAATAAGCAGTAATGAAATGCGCAGATTACCACTGCTGAAAGAAAGGCTGTCTAAAAAGGATATTGTTTCATCATAAATATTTAATATCTTTAAAGCTGCTACAGCCCAGATTAAAACTGATAATATTTTATACTCATGTTTTCTTGGCAGGAATATGGAAATAAATTTAATAATTACCCAGGCGGTGATAAGATTTCCTGCAATACTAATAAATAAATTTGGCAATGAAAAAACAAGTGTAATAATGTAATAAAATCCAATAAGAAACATTAAGGTAAATGGATATGATAGTTTATTAAAAATCCATTCTGTTTTTACACTGCTTAGGGGCTTAATTTTATTTACTAAAGATTCTAAATACCTGCGCAAAATCTTACTCAAAAAATAGGCAGCAGAACTGAGTAATAATAAAACTGCCAGTTCGATTAAATTAGAGAAAACAAATAAATTATTATATATCCAGTCAATAATCAGATTGTAATATTTGCTGATCTGTTGTGTATTTAACATAATTATCATCCAATCCAATCTTATTTATAGTTAAAGTGAACCTCTCCCGCTAAATTAAAGTGTAGATTTAAAAGGAGTTTTCTTGCAACATTTTTAATAAAAAGGCTAAAATTTTTCAGCTGTCTAATTATATTCTGGTACATTTAAAGATAAAAACTAATTGTTTCTTCTATCCCTTCTGAAAAAGATGTTTCTGGATACCAGTTTAATTTTTTAGATGCTTTTTTGCTGCTCAAATAACTCTGTTTAATATCTCCAGGGCGCTCCAGTCTGTATTCTGGTTCTAAATCTTTATTTAATATTTTATTAAATAAAGCAGCAGTTTTATTAATTGATATCTCCTTTTCTGTACTAATATTAAATATACCACTGCAGTCTGACTTTAAAGCTGATAGATTTGCTCTGGCAATATCTTTAACATATATAAAATCACGAGTCTGTTCTCCATCCCCATAGATAATAGGCTTTTTATTATGTGACATCCTGTCAGCAAAAATAGCAATTACTCCACCCTCTCCAGCAGCTCCCTGTCTTGGGCCATAAACATTTGCATATCTTAAAATACTATACTGAAAATTATAAAGTCTGCTGAAATTAATAATATAATGCTCTGGTGTATGTTTGGATATCCCATATGGTGAATCAGGGTTTATAGGATGCTTTTCATCTATAGGAAGATATTCTGGTTCTCCATATACTGCAGCTGAAGAGGCATATATGAATTTATTTACAGCAAATTTTTTGGCCATCTGCAGAAGATTTATAGTTCCCAAAATATTATTTTTTGCATCATAAAAAGGATCTTCAATTGAAGTCTGTACATCTATTTGAGCAGCATGATGAATTATACAATCAAAACTGCTGTTTTTAAAAACAGATTCAAGATTATCATTTAAATCGATTTTAATAAAATTAGCTTTTAAATTTATATTACTTTTTTTTCCACTGCTTAAATTATCAAGTATTGTTACATTATATCCATTATCAATTAATAAATCCGTAATATGTGAAGCAATAAAACCTGCTCCTCCTGTTATAAGAATATTATCCATTATTTCCCACCTCAATATCATCTCTCCAGCACAGTATTTTTTATAAAACTTCTGTGCATATATTTATCTTAAATATATACTTCTAGCATCAGATGCTTTTTCCTTTTTATGATACTTTTAATTTTTTATGTATAAATTTTTTCAATTTTTAAATTATAGATTCCAATAAAAGTTAATTTATTTAAAATTCATTGATATATCTTCTTCTTTATAGTAAACTGAAAGTGGGTTCTAATTTATAATATATTATTTTTTAATTTTAAAAACATTAAAATTTAGAAAGGTTTAAACATATGAAATTCATATCAGTTTTAGCAGTAATTTTTATAGTATTAGGAATAATAGAAAGACACAAACATAAAAAAAATCTCTCAAAAATCCCTTATATTATACATATTAATGGAATACGAGGAAAATCATCTACAACAAGATTAACTGCTGGCGCATTAAGACATGCAGGATTTAAGGTTCTTGCTAAAACAACTGGTTCTGCTGCCAGAATTATTTTTTCTGATGGAAGTGAACAGGAAATAATACGACATGGACCACCCAGCATTTCTGAACAAAAAAAAATAGTTCAACTGGCGGTAAAAGAAAACGTGGATGTGCTTGTAATAGAATGTATGGCCATCTCCCCGGAAATCCAGTGGAGCAGCGAAAATTTATTTTTAAATGCAGATTATATGGTAATTACTAATATTAGAAATGATCACCTGGACAAAATGGGCAGCAGTTTAACAGAAATTGCTGATACCATATGTTTAAGTCTGCCTTACAATGCTCATGTTG
Source organism: Halanaerobium sp. DL-01 (assembly GCF_003338615.1). NCBI lineage: Bacteria > Bacillati > Bacillota > Clostridia > Halanaerobiales > Halanaerobiaceae > Halanaerobium > Halanaerobium sp. DL-01. The sequence goes on along the minus strand of NZ_QPJN01000003.1, from coordinate 18,243 downwards.
TATCATCAGAATATCATCTTTACAGCTTTATTAAAGAAAAAGCTGAAATGCGCAATAATCAATTTATTTCAACCAGAGATATTATTTTTTCTGAAGATGAACTAAAAAAATTTGATAAACAGGTTTTTTCAGATAATGCTGCCTGTGCTCTTAAAATTGCCCGGCATTTTGGAATAGACAGGAAAACTGCCTTAAACGGAATGTACACTGCATCTGAAGATCCAGGCAGTTTAAAATATTATCATTTAGAAGAGAAAATGAGAAATATAGTTTTTGTTAAAGCTTTTGCTGCCAATGACAGGGATTCGACAGAAATAATATGGAAGCGTACTGCTGAAAAAATAAAGAAATTTTCTGTAGATAATCCACAGGTTTTTGCTCTAATCAGCCACCGCAGTGATAGAGCATTCCGGCTTAAAGAATTTGCTGACTTTCTAACTGTCGAAAATAGATTTGATGGGTATATTTTGAGTGGGGCATTAAAATTTCGCCAGAAAAGACTATTGAAAAAAAGAACAAAACAAAAAAAACCTATTTTGAAATTGCATCTTTTTAATACATTCTATACATACAGACATCTTTCTGCTTTTTTTAGTAAAGTTAAAGAAGATAAAGATATAATAATATTTGGCTGTGGAAACATACATGGTGATGCAGAAATAATCTCTGAATTTTTTGAAAAATATGGAGTTGAATTAAAATGATAATAGAATCAGTGGGAATAGGAATTTTACTGAGTTTTATCTTTACAGAAATAACCGGTTTTTACACAGGAGGTATAATTGTTCCCGGATATCTTGCTTTTTTCTGGCAGGCTCCATACAGAATTTTAGCAACTGTACTGACATCTCTATTAACCTATTATTTTGTGAAATTTTTATCAAATTATGTTATTATGTACAGCAGAAGGAGATTTACTGCCTGTGTTATTATTGGTTATCTGATTGGCTGGTTTTATAGATCACTTTTTATTGAATATTTTCCAGTAAGCGAAGATTTAAGAGTCATCGGTTACATAATACCTGGTCTGCTTGCAAATGATATGCTGAGACAGGGTATTACTGCAACATTATCCTCTCTAGCTGTTGTTTCAATTTTTGTTAGGTTGTCAATGATGTTATTTGTTTAAAGGAGCTAAAATATGTTCACAAACTGGATAAAAGGTAAAATAAATATAAAAACAATAGTTATATCTTCTTTAATTGCTGTTTCTGCACTATTAATATTATCCTTCAGCAATTATAGAACTGAACATCCATCATTTGATAAGCAGATCAAAGCCGCCCAAAAAATGAAAAAAGCCGAAAATATTCTTTATGAAGAGAAAACTGCTTTGGGATATCAAATTGATAGTTCTCTAGATCCCAATAGAACAGCACTGATTGGAAAAGAATATACTAAAATTACAACTACATTAGGTGATTTAAAAGCTAAAAGAACAGCTGCAAATCCAGATTTTGCTGCCCTTATTGTAAAATATTTTTATCAATTAGATTTAAAAAAAGGAGATAAAATTGCAGTTGGTGCCAGCGGTTCTTTTCCCGGACTTATTTTGGCCGTTCTTTCAGCAGCAGAAATAATGGAGCTGGATGTATCCCTCATCTATTCTATTGGTGCTTCAATGTATGGAGCAAATATTCCAGACTTTACTTTTATTGACATGCTCAAATACCTCAGACAGCACAATATTATAAGTACAGAAATAACTGCCTTATCTTTTGGTGGTGATAATGATCGAGCAGATAACTTATTTTTTATAGATGATAAAAAAACATTTTTTGATATTGCTGATCGAAGTAATATCCCTTTAATTTATGAGGATACTCTGTCAGAAAGTATTCACAAAAGAATTGATATTTTTTCTGATTTTTCCAAAAATGATAAGATTAAATGTTTTATTAATATTGGAGGAGCTTCTGCAAATTTTGGCAGCACATCTTCATCGGTTAAATTTAATAATGGATTAACTATTCCAGGACATCTGAATACAGAATATGCAGAAAATGGTCTTATCTCTTACTATTTATCTAAAAATATTCCTGTTATACATCTGCTCAATATTGAAAATCTGGCGCATAAAAGCGGAATACAGGTAGACCCTGTTCCTCTACCAAAACCTGGTAAATCAGATGTATATTATATTGTTAAATATAATAAAACACTAATTAAATTTTTTCTTCTACTGATTGCTTTACCTCTAATTTTTTCAATAATATCTGGAAAGCTAAAAAAGGAGGTTAAATAATGAACCACAAGTTTTTTATATCTTTTTTACTCTGTATTATATTATTATTTGCTTTTAAGCCATTCTTACAGGCAGAAGATTTAAAAATTCATCCAGCCCAGCCGGTGGTAATAACCTGTCCGGGTCAAAATCCCGATGGTATCATGATAAAAGTTGTGCTCGAAAATCAAAATGTTAATTTCAAATACCGTCCTCTGCTTCAGGCTGAAGATATGGAGGGATATTCTACACTAATAATTGCAGTGGGACACAGCTGTAAGGGTGTTGGAGCTGCCGGAATAGATTATGAATATGAACTTCTAAGAACAAAAAACCTGATTAAAAAAGCAGAAAAAACCGGCACATTTATTCTTCTTACTCATCTTGGTGGAACAGGCCGCCGAGAAAATAGATCAGATAAACTTTTAGATGTTGTCACTCCACATGCTGATTATATGATTATCTCTAAAGACAGCAATTTTGATAATTATTTTTCTAAAGCATCAAAAAAATATAATATCCCACTTGAAATAACAGAAAATCTATCTCAAATAAAACCCATCCTGGCCAATCTTTTTCAGAGTCAGTCTCAGACTGTAGAATATTATATCAATGGAAATCAAACAGAAACTACTGTAGTTATAAACGCTGGAACTCACGGCAATGAAACTGTTCCACGGCTGGCTGCAGTAAAAATGCTGGAACCCTTCGTTGATGGGGGAAGAATAATAATTATTCCAAGGGCAAATCCTAAAGCTATATCTGCCGGAGTAAGAAACTACCCAAAAGGAGAATTATTAAACCGATCTTTTCCTGGAAATCCCAATGGCACATATGCAGAAAAAAGAGCTTCAGAAATATATAATCTAATTAAAGGGTTTTCTCCTGACCTGCTGATAGATTTACATGAATCACAGGAATTTAATTTTATAAATAAAAACTATTTAGGACAGTCACTGATAGCATATGCCGATGAAAATTCTATCTGGCAGGGAGCGGAAGCTGTTGAATCTATTAATTCTGATATAAAAGAAAAAATAGAAAAGTTTGTTTTAATTAGCCCTCCTATTGAAGGAAGTTTAACCTGGGCTGTTGGACAAAATTTAAAAATTCCTTCTTTTACACTAGAAACCTGTGTAAAACTTCCAGAAAAAAAGCGCTTTGAATATCAGCTTAATTTAATAACCACTTTACTAAAAATCAATGGAGTTGAGCTGAAATGGCCATAAGCCTCAGTCTAAAAAAATTGGATAAAAGCAAATTTTTTACATCAATAATTATAATTATTTTAGCTCTCATACTGCCATCATTTACAAAAGAACTTCAATATAATTTAATTAAACAGCTATATAAAAGTATTTCTGCCCAGGACAGCGGACTTCTGCTGCTTGTTTCTGCAAAATTGGTTATGCTCAACACACTCAGACATCTTCCTATATATTTAGGAGCTTTTATTCTTGCAGAAAGTCTTGAAAACTATGGTCCATTTAGGAATTTCACTTTTCTTATTACCCTTATAATAATTCCTGTAATATATCAGCTTATTAGCTGGATTTACGATATAGCATTTGTTTTTGCAGGGCCATCTTATTTAACTATTATAATTATATTCATACTACACTACATAACAAAGAAGATACATCATATTTTTATCAAAACAATAATTATTTCCCTATTTCTTTTCAGTATTGACTGGCTGGACATTATACCCTTTTTGTCTAATTATGGATTTGGCAGAGGCGAAATTATTATATCTATTAGAGAAGTAACAGAATTTATCGATGCAGAATATATTATAAACTTTTTTGGTTTTACTTTTTCAATAATAATTATGATCAATGCATTAATATTAACCAGAGTTGTAGTTGATTATTATAATAATTTATATCTTATTGAAGAAAGTAGAAAAAAAGAAGAAAAAATAAGGGAACTGGAGCTGGAAGCTGTAAAATCCAGATATTTTAGTGAGATAAAACATTTGGTTCACGATTTAAAAACACCCCTGGTAACCATACAGGGTCTAAGTGGTGTAATTGATATGAAAATAAAAGATCAAAAAATACACGAATATACAGAAAAAATAAACAGCTCAGCAGAAAAAATGTCTCAAATGATATCTGAAATTCTTTATGAAGATAAAAAAAGAAAAATTTCTATAGAAGAGCTGTTTGATTTTCTCAAAATTCAGCTTGCACTGGAAGAAATTAGTGATCATGTATCTTTTAATTATGATAAAAATATAGATATTGAAGCAAATAAAGTCAGACTGTCGCGTGCTTTAATAAATTTGATAGATAACTCTCTTAAAGCTATTGATCCCGAAAATGGAAAAATTGATATAAATGCCAGAAAACAAAATAACAAAATACATATTTCTATTAGAGATAATGGAAAAGGTATACCTGAAGATAAAATAGATAACATCTGGAAAATTGGTTATACAACCGGTATGGAAAATACAGGTCTGGGGCTGCATTTTGTTAAAAAAGTTATAGAAAGTCATGGTGGAACAATCAATATTGACAGCAAATTTCACCAGGGAACTGAAGCAGAGATAATATTACCGGAGGTGCATTAATGTGAAAAAAATACTGGCAGTTGATGACGAAAAAGATATTCTTTTTACATTAGAAGCTGTTGCTGAAGCAGCAGGATTTAATATTACCACAACCTTACTTGGAACTGAAGCTTTAAAATACGCAAAAAATGAAGAATTTGATTTATTAATGATTGATTACCATATGCCTGATATAAATGGTTTAAAATTAGTTAAAGAAATAAGAAAAATTAATAACTCAATACCTATACTTGTTTTAACTGTCGATGAATCTCTTGATCTTGCTGAAAAATTTCTGAATGCAGGTGCGGATGATTTTGCAAACAAGCCGATAAGAACTGCTGATCTAATTTCCAGAATCAATCTTCATTTAAATTATAATGACAGCAAATATCATTTTCCTTATAATATAAACAGCCTTGATATTCCTAAAGGAATGAGCCTAAAAACTTTAAAGATTATATATAATTATCTAAATAAAATTCAAAGTCCCAAAACCATCCAGGAAATCTCTAATGAAACAAATTTAGCATACCAGACTGTCCACCGCTACTTAAACTTTCTTAATGAAAAAAACATCGCCATAGTAAAACTTGATTATGGTAAAGTTGGCAGACCAATCCATAAATACAAACTGAAGTAACAGCAATAATTTTTATTAAAAATTATATATAGGTTCTCCCACAAAAAGGTTTTTTCTCATGATTTTGTAAAACCAAACCATCAATTCTGAACTAACAACAGGTTCACAGTTGATGGTTTTTTAATTTTTTGAATTTTTTGAGAGAAATAAGAGAAAAAATAGGATAAATAAAATAATAGTTGAAATCTATATATGTGAATAAAATAATTTAAAAAGGAGGAAAGATAATGTTTAAAAAGATTTTACTTTTAACAGTAGTTACAATATTTACTCTGAGTTTTATTACTTCTGCTGCCCTGCCTGTATTTGAGCAGCCAGCTGTAGTTACAACCTGTGGACAAAGTCCAGGTGCACTGATGGTAAAAATGATCTGCCAGCAGGCTGGAGTTGAATGTGAGCAGAAAGATCTGCTTACAGCAGCTGATCTTGAGGGAAGCAATTATAAAACTCTGATTGTCACAATGGGTACCAGTGGTAAAGGTATGGGTGCTGCCGGTACAAATATGAATCAGGAAGCAGAAAGAATTAATGCTTTAATAAAAACTGCTAAAGAAAACGGCCTGAAGGTTTTGGGTGCTCATATTGAGGGTATGTCAAGGCGTGTTGACGAAAATGATGCAAAATCAATAGAAATTGTTATGCCGCAAAGTGATGCTCTAATTATAAAAGAATCAAGTAATGAAGATGGATTTTTTACAGAAAAGAGCGAAGAATTAGATATTCCTGCCATATATTTTGATAAGAATATGGAAATGGGAGAAGCAGTCAAAGAACTGTTCGATGTTCAATAAAAGTTTAACTGTTACTGAAATGAGGTGTATTTAATGTTTTTACATGCTGGAATTGTACTCATCATAATAGCAGTAACTTTTGCTGTCGGAACATATTTCAAATTAGGAATTGAGCTGGCAATGCTTCTGTCAGCTCTGGCTGCTGCTATTTATCATACCGGTGGTGTTCCGGTAAGGCATCTTGTAGAAGGTGCATTTACATATTACGATGTATCACTGATATTTATTACAGCAACTCTTTTTATCAATCTGGTTAAAGAGTCCGGTGGTATTGCATTCATGGTAAGAAAAATAATAATTCGATTTCATGAACACCGCTATTTAACTCTTTTATTTCTAACATTTGTACTTATGATACCGGGAGCTCTTACAGGTGCCGGAGCTGCCACAGTATTAACTGTAGGTACACTTGTAGGTACAGTACTGATATATATGGGAATATCTGAAACAAGAACTGCAGCAATAATCTTTCTCTGTGCTTCTATGAGTGCTGCTGCCCCTCCTATTAATCTCTGGGCCATGATGGCTGCTGCTGGAGCAAATATGCCCTATGTAGGATTTATGCAGCCCCTGCTGGTAATAACAGTTATCGGAGCCTTATTTACAATGTTTTTTTTAGGAGCAAAAGGAGAAAATCCAGAGCTTGATAAAATTTTGAAAGAACTTCCAGTACCTCCAGAAAAAATGAACTGGACTAGGGTAGGCACACCTTTCCTTATACTTATAGTCTTAATTGTTGCGGGAAGATTATTTCCATTTAAAATGCCGATTTTAGGTCTGCCGCTTATGTTTTTAATCTCAGCATTAGCAATGTTTATTCTCAGTCCTAAAAAACTTAATATTCTAAATATTGCCGGAAAAACAATTAGATCACTTATTCCTCTTGTTGGAATTATGATTGTTGTTGGAATTTTAATTCAAATTATGGCCTTAAGTGGTGCCAGAGGTTTGATCTCACTGGCTGTGGTAACCCTTCCTGTCTGGTTTTTATTTGCTTCACTCTTTATAATTCTGCCTGTCTCAGAAGGTCTGCTGCAGTATGCTGTAGCTCCACTGCTTGGAGTTCCTCTAATATTTCTCTTTAATATGAAAGGATTTAATCCAGTTATAATACTTTCAGCCATGGCAGTTATGTGGCCTATAGGAGATATATTGCCACCTACAGCAGTTGTAGGACGCGCAACTGTAATAGAACTTGATTACAGCGGCAGATATTATAAAGATTTTCTCAAAACCTGTTTAATACCAATGGCATTTATTTTAGCTTTATGTACCATTTTTCTCGTTTTCAGCAATCAGCTGTCATTTTTAGTTGGAGGATAATAAATCAGGAGGTTATCATATGGGTATTATAAATTCAATTATAGAGTTCAGTTACTATTTAATTAGTGCTTTTATTGCCTTTATACTCCTGAGAGAAATTGTTAAGACCAAAGATGCTCAGGAAGCTGTACTCTATTCAGTAATAATAATCCCCTTTATTCTTAGAATATTGAGGATTAAATGAGGTGAATTAAGATGTCTAGTAAAAAATTAATTATTATTAAACTATTAACTGCTGTTCTGATAATTACTGCTCTGGTTATATCTGCTCGATCTTTTCTTGCTCACAGAAATTACAAAGAAACAGTAGTTGCAGGTCCATCTGTAACTGAAGTTAAAACTTTGGGTGATTATTTTGAACCTATTAAAAATACTGTCGCAGATTGTAACATCTATATATTAGACAGCGGAAAACCAGGTGCTATCTTCTTTGTGATTGGGGGAACTCATCCCGAAGAACCAGCTGCTAATCTCAGTGCCGAAATTCTCGCTGAGAATGCTACATTAGAAAAAGGAAAACTGATTGTTGCCATTAGAGCCAACAGAAGTGCTTCGACAGTAACTAGGCCTGGTGATGCCTACCCACAGTTTTATACTATAAAAACTGACTGGGGAGAAAAAAAATATCGAATGGGTGACAGATGGACAAATCCTTTAGATTCCTGGCCTGATCCAGAAGTATATGTTCACTATCCCAGTAAACAGATGTTAGCTTATATGGATATTAGAAATTTCAATAGAACCTGGCCCGGCAAAAAAGACGGCTCTTTTACAGAACAGGTAAATTACGCTTTTATGCAGATTATCAAACAGGAAAAAGTGGATTTATTTATTGACTTTCATGAGGCAGAATTGGAATATCCGGTAATAAGTACTATCGTTGCTCACGAATCGGGCCGAAATATAGCAGCAATGGCTTCTATGATGCTGACAGATATGGAATTTGAAAAACCAATCAGTATGGAATTTTCCCCTAAATCCTTACATGGACTCTCTCATCGAGAGGTAGGAGATTATTCAGATGCCATCTCACTTCTTTTTGAAACTCCGGAACCATTTTTAGACCGAGTTAGAGGAATAACAGATGAACATTTACTTTTAGAAGGAAAAGATCCTTTTGTTCAGCGAGCTGGAGAATTTGGTCTGCTGTATGAAACTATTGATGAAGATGGCTGGCCAATTGAAGTCCGAGTTGGAAGACACTGTTCTACTGCACTAATGGTTGCTCAGATCTGGAACCAAATGAACCCCGGAAAGGAGATAAAAATTAAAAATGTACCTAAATATGCAGAAATTATAAAAAATGGGGTTGGCCATTACTTTAAAAATCCGGCTAATATGGATTCAGATCGTATTTATTATGAATAAACAATTTGAAAGGGGAGATCTCTGAATGAAAAGAAAAATTACTACTTCTACAGTTCTGTTGTTAATTATCACTTTAGTTCTTAGTGGATCTACTTTTGCCTGTACTGATATTGTTGTTGGCAAGAATGCTTCAACCGATGGTTCGGTAATAACTTCTCACACAGTTGATGGACGATATGACTCGCGCATACAAATTATTCCTGCTCAGGACCATAAAGCCGGAACTATGGCACCTGTCTATGAAAATATTGTTTATGCTGACCACAAAGATCTAGTAAAACTTGGTGAAATACCAGAAGTAGAACATACATACAAATACTTCCATGGCGCTTATCCTTATGCAAATGAACATCAGCTAATAATAGGGGAAACAACTATCGTTGGAGCACCTGAAACTGCCAATAGTGATGAGGCAATTATGACAATAGAACAGCTGGAAGTATTTGCCCTGCAGAGATGTAAGACTGCCCGTGAAGCTGTAAAACTTATGGGAAAACTTGCTGAAGAATATGGATTCAGGGAATCATGTTACCGTGGTGAATGTCTGACAGTTACTGATCCAAATGAAGCATGGGTTTTTGAGGTTTTTGGTGTAGGACCAATGTGGACAAAAGATAGCGGCAAACCTGGTGCTGTATGGGCAGCTAAAAAAGTGCCTGATGATCATGTTACTGTAGTTCCAAATTTTAGTAGAATCCGAAAAATCAATCCAGATTCTGAAGATATGATGGTTTCTGATAATTATCTTCAGGTAGCTGAAGAATTGGGTCTTTATGACCCTCATAGTAAAGAAGAATTTTACTGGAATGAGGTCTATGGCGATGTAAAAGGAGAAACAAGCCTTAGATTGTGGAGGGTTTATAGTGAAATGGCTCCATCCAAAAGCTGGGATTACAATAAAGCTGCCGAATATCCGTTTTCCATAAAAGCAGACAAAAAAATATCAGTCCATGATGTAATCGCAATGTTCAGAGACACTTCTAAAGATTCACCTTATGATATGACTGAAGATGAAGGCTGGTATTATAAAGATGATGACGGAAAAATGATAAAAAGTGTTTATGCGACTCCACAAGCAGATGACGATATGCGGAATCTGCTCGATATTGAGTATTATCGACCTATTGCGCGCTACTACTGCTCCTACTTCTTTGTTTCTCAGGCAAGAAGCTGGCTGCCAGATGAAATTGGTGGTGTAGTCTGGTTTGGACTTGATAATCCAGAAAATAGTCCATTTATTCCAATGTATGTAGGAATTGAAGATGTTCCAACTTCCTGGAAAACTCTTAACAGAGATAAATTTGACAGAGATTCAGCCTGGTGGGCTTTTGCTCAGGTTGATGATTTTGTTAACTTAAGGTATGGAGAGTTAAGAGAAAAAGTTGACTCTGTCCTCAATCCAATGCAGAATCATATCTTTGAACTTCAGGATCAGATTGAAGAAAAAGCAATGATCCTAAATATTACCGAAGATCAAGATGCTGTAAAAGAACTTTTAACAAATCATACTAATTCCCTAATGCACTGGACAGAAAATCGCTACTGGAAACTGGCAGATGAGCTTTACTACGAAATTAATAATAATAATAATTAAGGGGGCAAATTAAATGTTTAATAAAAAATTACTTTCAGTTACACTTTCGGTATTACTTATAGTCTTTTTAGGTGTTTCAGCTGTTAATGCCTGTACTTCAATTATGGTCGGTAAGGATGCTTCTACTGATGGATCAGTTATGACAACACACACCTGTGATGGAAACTATGATGCACGTATTCAAATTATTGAAGGCCAAAAATTTGAAGATGGAGCTATGACAACAGTGTACAAAACACGCTGTCATGATGGAATCCCTGGTTATAATGTAACAGAATTAGGTAAAATTCCTCAGGTAGAAGAAACATATACTTACTTCCACATTGCTTATCCATTTATGAATGAACATGGAGTTATGATTGGTGAAGCTACTTTCAGTGGTAGAAGTGAACTCGGCAATACAGATGCAATTTTAATGATTGAAGAATTAGAAAGACTTGCTCTGCAGAGAGCTAAAACTGCCAGAGAAGCAGTACAAGTTATGGGTAAGCTGGCAGAAAAGTATGGTTATGGTGATGGAGGAGAATCACTTACTGTAATCGATGGTAAAGAAGCATGGATGTTCGAAATTGTAGGTCCTGGACCACTCTGGTCTCCCGGCAGCGGCAAACCTGGTGCTGTATGGGCTGCTAAAAGAGTTCCAGACGGACATATTAGTGTTGTAGCTAACAGAAGTAGAATCGATACTCTTGACCTTGATGATCCTGATAAAGCAATGGCATCTGATAATGTAAAATCATTTGCAGAAGAAATGGGCTGGTGGGATCCTTCTGAAGAGTTCCTGTTCTGTGAAGCATATAATCCAAATCCATATGGAGCAGAATATTATCAGAAGCGCCGCGAGTGGAGAGTCCTTTCTAAACTTGCTCCATCCCAAAACTTTGATCCTAAAGCAGACCGCTATCCTTTCTCTGTAAAACCTGACAAGAAGGTTTCAGCACAGGACTTAATGGCACTTAAGCGCGACCATTATGAAGGTACAAGATTTGATCTTACAGAAGGCCTCGCAGCTGGCCCATTTGGCACACCTAACAGATATGCCACACCTTCTTTTGTAAAACCTGAAGGCAAAAAGGATATGGACTGGGAAAGAGCTATCTCAATGTTCCGCTGTGCCTATAGTTTTGTTGGACAGGCCAGAGGATGGATGCCATCTCCAGTAAGATCAGTACTCTGGTTCGGCGAAGATGCTCCTCATTCTACCTGTTATGTGCCTGTATATAGTGGTACTAAAGAACTGCCTGAATCATTTACTTCTGGCAGAAGAGACAAATTTGATAGATCTTCAGCCTGGTGGGCATTTGATTTTGTATCCAACTGGGCAGATCTTAAATACTCATATATGATTGAAGATATTAAAGCAATGCAGGAAAAATATGAAGGTAAATTCTTTAAAATGCAGCCTGCAATTGACAAAGCTGCTGTAGAAATTTATAATATTCATGGTAAAGAAACCACTGAAGATTTTCTAACAGAATACAGCTACAATAATGCTAAAAAAGTTGTAGATGCATGGTGGAAATTCGCTGATGAGATGATTTATAAATATAATGATGGTTATATAAATCATCCAGATAAAATAGAATCTGTTGGATATCCTACAGAATGGCTGGAAGAAGTAGGTTTTGGAGAAGGAACTGCAGCAGAGTAATTTCTAAAAAATTAAATATATGATTGTATGAGGTGGGTTTTTTACTCACCTCTTTATTTTACTCAAAAGATAGCATATAGTAATAGTGGGAGTTTCAAATAAAATATTTAAAATTGATATATAGTTTTTCAACAAAAATAAAATCCGACCACCTGTTTTCAGAATCTTAAAAGCTGAAATAGGTAAGTCGGATTTTTATTATTTTAAATAATATTCTCAAACAAATATTCCTGCTCAGTTAAAAATAATTTGTTTAAATACTTAATTACTAAATTTATTTTAACACGAATTTCCTGCGGCTATATCTCTGATCTTTCTGACCTTAATTATATTATAATTAAATAGAACTTTAACAAAGTAAGCGTAAAGAGGAATATTTATCAGCTGACTTAATACCCGCGGCGGCATTATCACTTTAAATGGTACTGCAAAAAGCATATTGATAAAATATGGAACTAAAAACAGTGATGTTATTATCTGTCCAACCGCTATAGAAATAAGCAGTATTGGTAATGTTCTACACCTCTTTAATACATAAAAAACCATTACTCCCGGTATAAAACCGGTTAAAAATGATGTAAGTGTAAAATGAGGCATATATGCTCCCATAGGATTAATAAAATATCCCAAAAAATCTGCTAATGCTCCTACTATTCCTCCAGCAAGAGGACCTAAAGCAACACCTGCAAAAATAATTGGTAGTGATCCAAAACCAATCCTTACTCCTTCAACACCAGCAATCGGTATCCTAATACTCAATATTCGGGTTAATATGATACTCAATGCTGTCAAAAAAGATAAATAAGCAATTCTTTTTGTTGTAATTTTCATTTTTACACACACCTCCCCCTCTTTGGGTCATGATAGGACTGCACCAAAGAAAGAGGATACTTTGATGACAGCGGACGCGACAAAGAGAACGCAGTTTTTAACTTACTAAAACTTTCGTTTCAGAGCAACGTCCCATCTCTGAACACATTTACGCCTCTTGCCTACTCTATCACTAAAAATATTTATATTTAAAATTATACAGTTATTCCTTTCAATCCTCTGTTAAATTCAAAACAATTATGCAAGTTTTTGTAATCTGCATATAATTTTTCTATTTTGAAATTGACGCTCCTCGGGGCAAGCCCACGAGGATTCCTTATTCATAGAACCTAGCCTTATAACAGCTTTTAATATATAAAATAACCTAAACCCTAGATCATCAGGGTTTAGGAATTATTACTTTTATCTGTTTTTCACTTCAGATTTCAGATCTTCAATAATTTCATCAAAACGCTGTGTGAACATCTTCTGAAAATTAGCTATCTGCTGTGCAAATTGATTTTTAGTTTTACTATCCATACCTGGCTCTTCTTTCATGACTGTTCTTCCATCTGCAGTCTGAACAGCTTTCATCTGGCCCTGACTATTTTCCATATGATCTTTAATCTGTTTTTCTATCTGTTTTTTCTGCTGTTCATACTGCTGCTGCAGATTTGCTGCCTGTGTAAATGTCTGCTCTAAAAATGAAGTTTTTTCTCCTGAGATTAAATTCTCCACTGCAATTATACCTTTTTTTCTTCTTTCAATCTGTTCAGGTGTATTGCGAAGTCCAATTGATTCGATTAACATCAGCTGGGCTTCGATTAATTCTTCTTTATTTTTAGTCTTTAGTTTTTCCCAAAGATCATCCGCATCAATATCTCCTCTAAAAAATTCAGCTAAAATAGGTTTTATTTCCTCTCTTACTTCAAGAGAATTAACCCCTTCCGCAGAATCAGACATTTTTTCTGCTCTTTCTAAAGCAATTTCATATGCACTTTTCACTGCCTATCACTCCTCCTTAAATAGAGCAAAAAATCTATCCTGATAAGATTTAAAAACACCCCATCTGTCAAGTTCCTGTTTTAATCTAGAAGGATCTTCATCTCCTTTTTTAACTTTCTGAAACATTTTTTCAATTTCTTCACTTGCAGCAATAGGTAGTCCTTCCAGATTGCGGGTTACTACCGAATAGCCTTTTTCATCTGTGCTTAAATAGCCTTTTTCTTCATAATACGGCATCTGAGATTTATAGGCACTTTTGATCATCAAACCCTGAATAAATTTCATCAGGGACACATCCCACAATTCATCAACTCCCTGTATAATTACATAAATACTGTCTTCACCACTATTCATATTTTCTTCTATCGCTCTACTGCAGTTTTCAATATTTTTGGAAACTGTAAAAGTTCTTATTGATTCTTTTCGGTAATTCATCTTATACATAAGAGCGGCAAGATCAGGATTATTTCTAGAAATCATCTGCATTGCTTTTTTAGCTTCACTACTAAATCCATCCATATTTATCATATAATCCGGAGTCAATAATTTTGGCTTTTCCCATGTTATCTTGCCTTCACGCACTTTTGTTTCTGGGCCCTCTTCTGGAAACTCTTCCAAATAATATGGTTCAGCAAGTACAAAGTAGTGGAGTGTCGTTTTCTTAGATGTGGAAATTAAATCTTCTGGTTCAGCAAGAATTTCTGTATTATCCAGAACATATTTAATTCTTTCTCTATCCCTCATAATATTTACTCCTCCTCTCTGGCTTAACCGGAGAGATTAATTCACCTCTCTAATTACAGTATATTATATATTAAACTAGTAAATCAAGTCAAAAACAAAATCCAACTGGACTTCTTTTCTAAAATATTCTATTTGTTTTGATAATTCATTAATATTCTTCCGAGAATACCAACAAATACAGCAGCCACAATCGCTTCTGGTATTCCATGCACAACTGCCACTGTGACTGCAGCTGAAAATGGAATATAACCCTGAAATACAGCAAGTCCTAAAACTCCTACTGTATTTACTGCAGTTCCAACAACCCCAGCAATAATTAAAGCCAAATTCTGGTTGAATCTAAAAAAGCTTCTGTAGCTGTAATATGCAGCTACACCAATTAAAAGTCTTGGTAAAACAGCGATAATCGGATCAGCAAAAATAGGATTTGTAGCCCTAATAAAACTAAAAATACCAAAAATTAATCCGATCATTATCCCAACAACTGGTCCTTCCAGAATACCTCCTAAAATAACAGGAAGGTGCAGAATAGTTACATGTCCTGCCGGTGTAGGAACTGGAATCAGCCCCAGCCCTGTACCACCCAATATAATAGAAATAGCCCCCAACATACCAGCAATAACTATTTTTCTCGTTTCAATTCTTATTTTATTTTCCTCCCATCCCGGTCCTCTGATCCAGGTGGACCATATTGATATTTACAGCTTATACTGGTGCGGCCTCATTTAAAGTTACCACCCATTACTGTATGTAAAATTATTATAATATTTTTTTAAAACTAAAACAAGTTTTTTTAGCAAAAGATGTCACCACTACATTTTTCCTGTCATCTGCTTCAAAAAGTTTATTATTTTCTGGTCTGCTTCAATATTTTTTAAATGTTTTAAAAGTTCTTCTGAAGAAAAATATCTCAAAAAACGGGCAAGATAATTACCTAACTGCTGGTTTTTTATTTCTGCAGAAATCTGTTTATAAAATAATGAAGCCCCCATCTCGTAATAAGAAAGTTTAAAAGCAGCAACAAGACGATAAAAATTAAGATAATCATCATTAAGATATTCACCATAAGGTATATCAGTTAATATACTACCCGGATCTCCAAAACGCAGAACAGCTTCATAATATGCTATTGTATCAAAGTAACTCTTCACTTCTGCTTCTTTAAGATTATTAATTAATCTCTCTTCTTCCTCTTCTTCAAGTTTATCCTGATACTTGAGCAGCCGCAATCTTGCATAATTTTTTGCGGGAGTATCCATTTTATCTTTCTCTAGTTTTGAGATAATATTTTTGATTTCTGTTATAGTTTTATTTTCAGCCTTACCAAGAGAAATTTCTTCTCTTTCCAGTACAGACAGTTTTAAAAAAAGCAGACTGCTATAAATATCTTTTGTATTTAGAGAATCAACTCCTTCAATTTTTTGACTTTTAAGCAGTTTTATTAAGAATTTCTCCTGATATTCACCTTTGCCCCCGTCTTCCAAAAGCATCAAAACAGCTACAAGAAAACTTTCGTTTTCCCCTATATAATTATTAAATTTCCTCAAAAATTCAAACAGTGCATTAGAATTTTCATAATCTATCAGATATTTAAGGTAATCTGATGCTATCTGCCACAAATGAAAATGTCCGCTTTCTTGATCAGCAGCCAGTTCAAATGCTTTCCTAATATTATTTCCGGCATCATTAATTTTACCCTGCTTATAATTATAGAGGTAGAGCATTCTATAAAAATTGGGGTTTTCTTTATTTGCATTTTCAATTTCATTTATATATTTTTCAAATTCAACATATAATTCTGCCGCCAGCATACGGGCCAGTATATCAATTACAATTGGAGAATCATCTGGAATAATATTTTTCAGTTTTAAAAGTATATCTCCTGCTTTTTTCTTATCTTTCTCAAGCCTGAGATTATCTATTTTTCCGAAACCGGAAAATACAGCCACTGCTTTGTTGAGTGCTTCTTTCTTAGTGAGATTAGCATTTTCTTTTAAATTAAATTTATCTTCCAAAAAATCATTTAAAAAAGAAACAACCCTCATATTATTTAAGCTCTGCAGCTTTTCATAATGTTTTTCCCAGAGAGAAAGAGCGCTTAAAATATCATCCAGATCCATTAGGGTTTCTAATCTGAAAATTAACAGCTGAATATTTTCTGGTTCAAGTTTCACAGCCCGGTCAATTATTTCCGAAACTCTTATATAATCATCTTTATATTTATATACTTCTGCATATGATATTAAAAGAGAAACAGACTCACCTTTTTTCTCAAGTAAATGTCTGACAATATCTTCTGCTTTATCAATCTTATCCTCATCCAAAAGTATACTTACAAATGGTGGAATAAAAGCTTCATCAAGATCAGTTTTCATAAGCTGCCAGCCGTGTTTTAAATATTTAGCTGCATCTCTGTAAATACCTTTCTGCAAATTATAAACTATTAACGGCAGTAAAAAAGCAGGCTCTTCTGGATAATCCTTAACTGCATTCTGCAGAAGAACAATCATATCTTTTTCATCGTCTGTCTCTTTTACTGCCTGATAATATTCATCTTTGGAAAGCTCTGGAGTATTATTTAAACAGCATTTTTTATATTTTTTTCCACTTCCACAGGGGCAGCTCTCATTGCGCCCAATATCATAATTTTTAACAGTATTATCTTCTCTTCTATTTTTTATCATATTTTTGACTGATGTCAGTGTATTCATATTTTTCCTGCCTTTCTTTTTAATATTAAATTACACTGACAATTATAACTTATATACTTCAATATTTCAATTTACTGTCTGCACCTTTTGTTTTAAGTCTTCAAATAAACTGTATATTACAGGTACAGCAATCACAGCTGTCAAAATCACCATAATTATTATATTGGTTAATTTATTTATTTTCATAGATCAACATCCCCTTCAAAATGAATGAACATTCATTCCTGGCGAATATAAAAACCAGCTGTCTAAAATACAGCTGGACTTATATCTTATTTCAAATTCTAAAATATATTAAAGAGATGGAGTTTTTACATTTAGTACTTCAAATTTATCTCCCTGATCTGCCTTTAATTCCATTTTTGTATTTGGAGGACATGTAATTATAGTTCCAGCTTCCACAACACTTGATTCATCACCAATTCTTAAAGTTCCTTTACCATCTACCACATAGAAAAACACATCTACCGGTACCTGATGAGTGGGAACAATATCACCTTCAGAAAGAATTAGATTCATAACCTGTGCATTATCATGTTTTAAAACTGCTTTAGCAATTACACCTCTTTTATTTTTATTTCCTTCTAATTCACTTAATTTGATAATTTCCATATTTACCATCCCTTTCATTGCTAATAATTTGTATATGATCTTTCCTATCCTTAGTATATTACTATAGTTTATTAGCTTCTATGATATATTTGACCCTCCTCGGGGCAAGCCCACGAGGATTCCTGCTTCTTAGAAGTGGTAACCCACCATCTCCACAGGCTTAAAATCCTGTTAGCCCAACAGTATATCCTCTAACTTGCCTTTTGTATT